>JACRGW010000100.1 GCA_016212195.1 Nitrospirota bacterium | reverse complement strand
TTCCCGGGTAATGACGAATACGGCAGCCGGTGTTTCAGAAACCTTCTGCTCACTTCGTGAGGCAATAAAAACAACGGCTTCTGCCTGAAGCCACCGTAATTCCTCCTCTAATGTTACACCGGTCTTTTGTACCTCAGAAGATACGGCATAGTTTGCATTGATGCCAATAAACACTGCAAGAACTAAAATCTTAAGTAATGTCTTCATAGCTTAAATCCTCCTTCAATTGAAATAACAATAAAGATGCGTTTTCGTTCAGACACTAAATATCCTTTAACGCCTCATCCTCTGTATCATAGATATTGAATATAGCTGTAAATCCAGCCAGCTTAAATACCTTATAGACATTTGCCTCTAACTGACATAATCTCAAACTCCCCTCCTTCCTCTTCAGTTCCTTAGCGGTTGCTAAGAGTACCCTTAAGCCCCCACTTGAGATATAGGCAACATCATTAAAATTGATTACAACTTTAACCCTGTTAGATGAGATGAGTTTATTTAACTCTTTTTCTAAATCAGGTGCAGTAGAGGCATCAATCCTACCACTCACCCTAACTACTGAAACTTCCTGGATATCATTGATGTGCATCTCCATAACTTCCTCCTTTTCCTATATACTTCTTCATTACCAATTCATTCCCCTTTTCAAAATCAAAGCTGTAGTTGACCTCATCCATCAAACTTTTCATAAAATGAATGCCTAATCCTCCTATGGCTCGCTCCTCTAAGGCAGCCTCTAAATCAGGTGATTGTACAGAATCAGGATTAAATGGTCTCCCGTGATCTCTAATCTTAACTATAAACTCATCATCCTTCATCTCACAGTGGAAATCGATTGTTCCCTTTTCATCCTTTGGGTAGGCATGTTCAATTATGTTTTCACATGCTTCTTCAACCGCAGTCTGGATATCGAATATTTTGTTTTTATCCAGATTGAGCTGTCTGGCTGTCTTTATAATAAAATCAGTTATTGCAGGAAAATTATCCAACTGATTAGTTACTGTAAGCTCAAACACCTCAGGATGTTCTGGTTTATGCATCACACACCCCTATAGTAGCACAGACATTCTTGTCTGTGATTCAGTCCTTTTAGTAGCACAGACATTCTTGTCTGTGATTCAGTCCTTTTAGTAGCACAGACATTCTTGTCTGTGATTCAGTCCTTTGTCCAGAAGAATCACAGACAGGAATGTCTGTGCTACAATAATTACGATGTTACCCTATATAACTCCTCTACCGTAGTTGTACCGGCTAATACCTTCTTTACAGCCGCCTCTTTTAAGGTGATCATTCCATTCTCCCGAGCTGCTTCTTCAATTATATGTCCGGGTTCACGGTTAATAATCATGTCCTGAATAGTATGATTTATAGTCATCACTTCATATATCCCTGTCCTGCCCCGATAGCCAATCTGATTGCAGTATTTACAACCTTTACCACGATATAAGAGGGTTCCCTCTTCTATCCCCAGATTGTCAGCTATCTCTGGACTTGCATGATAGGAATCCTTACACCTTGGGCAGATAGTCCGGGCCAGCCTCTGGGCAACACCCATAATCAGAGTAGAGGTAATCAAGAATGGCTCTACACCCATATTAAGTAGTCTCGTAATTATCTCTGAAGATCTGGTAGTATGGATGGTAGAGAAGACTAAATGTCCGGTTAAGGCTGCAGTTACAGCTACCTCGGCTGTTTCCCTATCCCGTATCTCGCCTACCATGATAATATCCGGATCCTGTCGCAAAAAAGATCTCAGTCCAAGAGAAAAATCCAAACCAATTTCCGGGCGAACCTGCTGTTGATTTATTCCTGTCAAAACATACTCTACCGGATCCTCAACCGTCATTATACTCTTTTCTACTGAACGGATAGCAGTTAAAGTAGAATAAAGTGTAGTCGTCTTGCCACTCCCTGTAGGACCACTGATCAAGATGAATCCCTGGGACTTGCGAATATACTCGCCATAGACAGAGAGGATTTCCGGCTCAAATAAACGCTCAAGATCCAGGCATAAGCCTCTGGTGTCCAGAATCCTCATCACCACATTCTCTCCAAAGATAGTTGGTGTCATAGAAACCCGCAAGTCTATCTCCTGATTTTCTATCTTCACCCTGGCTCGTCCATCCTGAGGCAGCCGTTGTTCAGCAATATTTATGCCTGACATAATCTTGATCCGTGAAACAATTGCCCTATGGAGATGCCTGCTCACTGAGGAGATTTTATGAAGGACTCCATCAATTCGAAAACGAACCCAGATATCCTGTTCATAGGGTTCGATATGGATGTCAGAGGCGCCGGCACTGATTGCTTCGATTAAGAAGTGATTGACTAAATTAATAGTTGGCGACTCTTCCCCTTCAATCTTTAATTCGAATGACTCCTCTTCCTTGTCTTTCGACCTGTCTTCCCTTAAAATATTCTCTACAATTCCACCCTCTCCATAATGCTTACGAATAGCATTTTTAATTTCTTCCTCACAAGCAAGGACAGGCTGGACTTGATAGCCCATAGCAGTTACCTTTTCTATGACTAAAGTATTTAAGGGATCGACCATGGCCAGGGTAAGGAAATTTCTCCTTTCAGACACAGGAAAGATAAGGTGAGCCTTGGCCATCTCTTCAGGAATAGTCTCAATTACTTTTGAGTCAATCCCCACTATCTTGGACAGATTGACCATCTTCAGATCTAATCTGGAGATTAAAAACTTTATCATCTTATCTTCGTCCACCAGTCCCATAGAGACCAGGGCTCTCGTTAATGACTCCTTGCCCTGTTTCCTTTCTTTCCTGGCCTTTTCTAACTGATCAGGGTTAATGAGTCCATCCTCAATCAGCATCTGCTCCAATTCTTCCTGCTTATTCATCTTTAGTTCCATCCTGAGCATTTTCTTCAAGGATTCTACTGACCGTATTCAAAACATCCTCAATATCAAAGGGCTTGCTGATAAAGGCAGAGATCTTCCCTAATTGGATCTCCACATCCTTTTCCATGCCTGAAAATGCGGTCAGCATTATTACCGGCAGGGTTTTACTTTTTGCCCTTAATTTCTTAAGAACCTCTGTACCAGGCATATCAGGCATCTTTATGTCTAAGAGTATCAAATCCAGATCCTTAGACAAGATTTCCTGCAGAGCCTGTTTGCCTGATCCAACCGCAATCACCTCATAGCCCTCATCCTCTAATGCCTCACTCAAAGCCATTCTGATACTTGTATCGTCATCAGCTACCAAGATCCTTCCTTCCATTTCTTCACCTCCTCGTATTTAGGCTGAAGGCTGAAGGAAAGAGTTGAGGAAGAACGACTAATAATCTCCTTCTTCCAGCCTTCAGCCTTCACCCTTCAGCCTTTCCAACACACTTCCTCTCCCCCTATCGGCAGGGTAAAATGAAATGTAGTTCCCTTTTTCAGTTTGCTTTCCACCCATATCCTGCCCTTGTGGTGTTCAATGATCTCCCGAGAGATACTCAAGCCAAGACCTGTTCCCTCCGGTCGATCAGTCATGCCATTGCCTACCTGCTTAAATCTTTGAAAGACCTTACCGAGATCCTTCTTTCTTATGCCAATGCCTGTATCACTGACACTGACATGGATACATTCAGCCGGTCTGAGATTCTTTTTGACCCTGACCTCTATCCTTCCTCCTTTTTCGGTGAATTTAACTGCATTGCCCACTAAATTGATTATCACCTGAATCAATCTATCCTTGTCAGCTAAGACAGAGGGCAGACCATCCTCTATCAGGGCTACTGCCTCAATTCCTTTATCCTCTATTACCTTATGGGTAGAGGTCAAAGAGATATTAACCACCTCTGTAATTGAAATTGGCCGGATGTTCCATTCTACCTTACCTGCCTCTATCTTAGAAAGGTCAAGGACATTATTGATCAGTCGGGTCAGTCGATTACACTCCCCTTGCATTATCCCAAGATACTTTATCCTGGTACCTACCTCCCGGTCAGGATTCTTTAATAACATCTCTGTAAATGCCTTAATCGAGGTAAGTGGTGTTCTTAGCTCATGAGAGACCATGGAGAGAAAATCAGACTTGGCTTTATCCAGTTTTTTCAGCTCTTCGTTGGCCTCTTTTAATTCTTTGGTTCGATCAGCCACCTTTCGTTCCAACTGTTTATTCCATCTATCTAATTCCTCATATAATTGGGCGTTTTCTATACTCACCCCAACCTGGGTAGTCAGGGTGGAAATAATATTGACATCCTCATGGCTGAATTCTTGTTTATCCACCCCATCATAAAGGCTTACTACCCCAATTGGCTTTTCCTTTCCCATCAGAGGCAGACAGAGAAGGGACTTTCCTTTTATCTTTCCGGCATAAGGCTCACTCTCACGGATCACCCCTTTGATTAGCTTCCTGTCTATTTCCGGGATATTTTCCTTTACCTTAGTCTTTAATCTGCCTTGCCGGTCAAGTAATTCTATTGAGCCTCCCCGAACCTTTCCTATGTCGATGAATGTCTCCAGGGCGATATCTAAGAGCTCCTTTAAGTTCAAAGTAGAGCCGATGATCTTAGCTGCATAATTCAGGGTGTAGAGGGTGAAGACCTGCTCATCCGACCTTGTCTCTGCCTCCTTCAGCCTTTGGTCCACCATGGACAGCATCTCGTTGACTGCTTCCACCCACTCTGTATTCCGGTCATTGGACGGGAGTCTGATCGGCTCAAATTTGCCCTCTTTAACAGACCTTATTGCCTCAATTAACTGCTTGAATTCCCTCATTTTTTTCTCTTATCCTTAACATAATTACTACCAGCTATAGACTTGGCATATTTCTTTACCTCAGATGCCACTGCACTTAACTCGCCTGAATGGGAGAACCTCTTCTGCTCATTACCCACACAAGCAATCGAGATGGAGATAAGAGGAAACTTCTGGATCTGACCTTTCCTGTCCTGACAGAGAAGATAACCTGCCTTCTGATCCTTCTCGTCATAGAAATCAGGGATAGAATTGTCAAATTCGGCGATGATCTGTTGACAGATAGTATCAACCCTGTCTGGTGTAGTCAGAACGATGAAGTCATCACCCCCGATATGTCCGATAAAGTCATCCGGATTGCCCAACTTTTCTACTGCCCGGATAATAGTATCGGCAGTCAGTTTAATGACAGTATCTCCCCGTTCATAGCCGTAGGTATCATTAAAAGCCTTGAAGTTATCCAGATCAAGGTAGAGCACGCTGAAATATCTCCCCTCTTTTATCTGTTCTTCGGTCTTGTTCATAATAGAGATATTTCCTGGTAGATTAGTTAATGGATTGGACTGTATATCATCCATAGAGCGGCGCAGATTTACCTCTACCCTTGCCAGTAACTCTTGAGGATCGAATGGCTTAACAATATAATCATCCGCTCCTGTCTTCAGCCCCTTGACCTTATCTTCTGTCTCCTTTTTGACACTCAACATTAGAACAGGGATATGACTCTTAATTCGGTTTTCTCTAATCCGTTGACAAACCTCATATCCATCCATCAACGGCATCCTCACATCCAGGATGACCAGATCAGGTTTTTCTTCCTGAACCTTTTTTATCGCCTCTTCCCCATTGCCGGCAGTAATCACCTCATACCCTGCCTTCCTCAGATTATACTCTTCTACCTTCAAAATTGTCTGATCATCATCGACAATAAGAATTTTTTGAGCCATTTTTAATTACTCCTCGTAAGCATTCGGGGGTCGGGTAATCGGTGATCGGTAATCGGTGATCAGTGAGATGTTTTTTTACCGATAACCGATTACCTTGATTTTCTCCCCCTGACTCCTTACCCCAACAGAGTAGCTACCTTCTCTACCAGATCATTAGGATTGAATGGCTTGTTTAGATGTTCCACTGCTCCCATGTCCACGCTTATTTGTTTATACACCCCTCCCTCCTGGGCAGTAAGGATGATAACCGGAATATCCTTAGTCTCTTCGTATCCCCTTAGATTTAACAAGGCAGTATATCCATCCATCACAGGCATCATAACATCCAATATAATCAAATCTGGTCCTTCTCTTCTTGCAGTCTCAACCGCATCTTCACCATTAACCGCAGTAATGACCTCATAACCTGCTTTTTCCAGATTAAATTTCCCTACCTTGAGAATAACCACATCATCATCAGCCATGAGAATTTTCTTAGACATTTACATATCCCTCCTTATAATTTCCTACTACCTGCCATATTCATACTCCTTAAATACATTCTTATTAATCGCTCTTTTAGCGGCTTCTTGTTTCGTTATCTTTCCTTGCATAACCAACGCCTCTAATGATTGATCTAATGTTTACATCCCTTCTCTTTTACCGGTTTGCATAATGGATGAAATTTGATGAGTTTTTCTTTCACGAATGAGATT
>JACRGW010000098.1 GCA_016212195.1 Nitrospirota bacterium | reverse complement strand
TGATGTCCTGGGGTATGCACCTGGCATATTAGCAACTGTATAATGGATTACGCCCTCAACCTCATAGACAGGGTTGTCATGGGTTGTAGGTCTCGATGTCTCTACACATCCACCCTGATCAATAGATACATCCACTATTACAGCGCCCTTTTTCATTGTCCTGAGCATATCCCTGGTTATAAGTATCGGAGTCCTTCCACCCGGAACAAGTATAGCCCCGATTACGATATCTGCATCCTTTATCTCCTCCCTTATATTTGATACTGTGAGGGATAAGGTCTTCACCTTTCCCATAAAGATTTCATCAATCTTCTGTAACCTCTCAATTCCTTTGTTCATCACAGTAGTATCAATTCCGATCCCTGCACAGATATGGGCGGCATTTGTACCGACAACGCCTGCACCTAATATCAATGCCTTCCCTGGCTTTACACCACTCGTACCTGTAGGCAGTACTCCGTCACCTCCATTAATTTTTTGGAGGTAGTATGACCCTATAATAGGTGCCATTCTTCCTGCAATCTCACTCATTGGTGAAAGCAGGGGAAACTTACCATCTTTCTGAAGGGTTTCATATCCAAGGGCAGTCATCTTCTTATTAATCAACAATTCTGTAAGCCCGAGGTTTGGTGCTAAGTGGAGAAATGTGAAGATCGCCTGCCCTATCCTGAGTAGATCATATTCTGATGGCAGTGGCTCCTTTACCTTCACTATCAGGTCTGAGTCTTTAAACAAAATGTCTCTCTGAACAATATCTGCTCCTGCCTTAATAAACTCATTGTCCAAAAATCCACTCCCTTCACCTGCCCCGTTCTCTATAAGGGTCTTATGACCATCCCTTTTAAGTTCTTCTACACCTGATGGTGTAATCGCAACCCTGTATTCTTCTTTCTTTATCTCTTTCGGAACACCGATTATCATGGTAAACACGATAAATGTAGCCGCAAGCTTCAGCTTGCGTAAATTTAAACCCTTAATCGCAGGCTAAAGCCTGCGGCTACAATATTTTAATTATTCGCTACGGATTATGATAATAATAAAGAAATCATATCAGAGAATAATATCAACCTGCAAGGAAAGAATATATGCGATGGCCTGAAGACATAACCGAAGCAAGGAAAATTCAGGAGAATCTTAAGAAGAAGGTAAGAATAATCCCCTTAAAAGGATATCCCTTATATAGAATCCCTGAGCCCCTAAGAATGCTGACTTTATATCGAAGAAGATAATAAGGGAGTTTTAAAACATTTTATTTTATAGGCCTTAGTGGCTTATTCGGATCATACTTGTTTATCGGACTTAGAGGGTTATCAGGGTCATACTTATTGAGAGGATTAAATGGATTCGAAGTATCGTACTTATTCATCGGATTTAGAGGGTTATCAGGGTCATACTTATTTGCAGGGTTTAAGGGGCTATCGGGATTATACCTGTTATAAATACTGTATGGGTTATAGGGATCATACTTGTTAGCAGGGTTAAATGGATTTTTGTCGTATTGATAGTAACGTTCCTTATCCTCTGCAGGGGAAATATCTGGCGGATAGAGAATGAGTAAGGATAAGAAAATAGTTATTGGGAAGACAACCCTTAATTTTAATAGTGAAGTAGCACTCACGCTCAAAATTCTCCTTAATATTGAGGCTGGGTGCCCTGGCTTTGTTGCTGACCCTGTCCTGTAATCGAACCTGTAACAGAGGAGGTAGCCGTCTGTCCAACGCTACCTGCTGTACCGGTGATAGCCGATGAGGTACCTGCGGCTGCTGCCTGGCTTAGAGTACTTGTGTCAACATTAGGAAATAGTTTCTTCACCGCATGATTGGCAAAATTAGTAGAAAGGGTCCCGAGAAAACCACCTGTAAAAGAACCCACTGCGGTTTGGACCACCACACCCAGAAACTTCTTTGCATAGGCACCAAAACTATGCTCTGCTTCCCATTGTGCTGCAGCACTGGCTGAAGCGGATGCCTGTTTATCCATCTGTTCCTGCCATTTCATTGCCTGTGCCTGAAGCTGTTGCTCCCTCTCCCTCTTCCTCTGAAGATCCTGTGCAGCAGCCTGTCTTTCTGCAATAACTGCCTGCATATCTGCCTCTGCGACCTTATTTTCATTACTCATTCTTTCCTGGCGCAACTGCTGATAATTTTTATAGACGCTATATTCTGAAGACATTTTATCACCAGCCGGATGGGGGGATCCCTTATCCATCCGTTTCTCAGCCTGTTTTAGTGCACCAATACGGTCATTCTCAGGAACAGGAACTGCGACCGCCTCTTTTTTCCCTGTCTTTTCCTTCATCAACCGATCGAGGGTCTTAAAGGCATTATCTACATCTTTATCAAATGTCTCTTCGGAACTTTTTTTACCAATTTCCATTGAAACCTCTACTGTGTAAGGTTTCCCTTTTTTGATCTTTCCCTGCTCATACATCTCTGATGCCTTGAGTATCGCCTTTTCAACCCTCTCGGTTATTCCAGCCTCACCTTTTTCAGACATCATGGCAAAACTTATCGAATAAGAAATCAAAAAAAGGCATAGAGCCAGAATAGTCAGATAACTCCTATTTAGATTTCTTTTCATCAGTCTTCCCTCCCTGTTTAGGTAAATTAGATTGTTCTTGCGGAGATGCCTGAGAACCCTCCCCTGTAGATAGAAGCCTGTAAAGGTTCTGCTCTGCTTTCTCTCTATAATTTTTGTCCTCTGCTGACTCTTTAACCTTGAGCCAGATTAATCTCGCTTTCTGTAACTGCCCTGTTTGTTCATAAAGAAGGGCAAGATTATTCATTGCTGAAATATCCTTTGGTATTTTTTTCAGATAGGTCTCGAGTTGATTTATGGCTTCCTTAAACTTGCCGGTTTCACCGTAGCAGTAAGCAAGATTAAAGTATGCCTCGAAAAGCTCCGGGTTCTGTGAAAGTGTTTTCTGAAAAGATTCGATTGCCTCAGGATATTTCCCTAAATTCTGATAGGACTTACCCATAGCAAGATATGTATAAGGTGCCTTTGGAACCAGGGGGATGATCTTTTTATAAAGTCCAATCGCCTCTTCATAGGCACCCTCCTTGAAAAAGATATCACCGAAATATTTAAGTGGTGCAGGGTCTTTAGGATATAATTCTATTGAAGATTGGGAAAATTTCTTTGCCTCTTGATTGTTCTTTATGGACAGGAGATACTGGAGATAAAGTATCCTTGCATCAAGATAATTCGGAGTCAATTCCATAGATTTCTTCAGATCCTTTACAGCCTTATCGGTATCTTCCATATTGAAATAGATAATGGCACGTTTAAAATAGGCTGTCGTAAGTTTTCCATCTTTTCCGATGGCGGTATTAAGATAGTTCATGGCTGTATCCAGCCATTGTCTGTCCTTCTTCTCTGTAAATTCATATTTCAATAAATAGGCATCAGAGGCGCTCAGATATGCCTTTATAAAATTCGGGTCTTTCTTAATAATCTCCTCGAATACCTTAAGTGCCTTATCTATTCCCTCAAAACCTTCCTGATTAAGCTGGCGGATGGCGCCGGCATAGGTTTCTTCCAATGTATCCGCTTTAATATCCTGCGGAGAAAACCACAGGAAAAGAACTGAGAGTAAGGGTAAAATATTTTTAATAACGGAGGTCTTCATTGGCCCTTCTTCTGGCCAAGGGCATCTATGTGTTCTGTAGCCATATCCCTTAATTCACGGTTATGTGCCATTGAACGTATCTTCATCCAGGTGAGGCGTGCCTTTGTATCATCACCTTTTTTTTCATAGAGAAGTGCCAGGTCTTTCATTGCATCCATATTATGATGGAAAACCTTTGTATAAGATAAAAGCCATTGTAATGCCTCTTCTATTTTACCGATATTGGAGTAGCAAATGGCAAGGTCATAATAGGAATCATAATATTTAGAATCAAGTTTTATGGCAGAATTAAAGGATTCGATCGCCTCTTTCCATTTTTCTTCCTTCATATAAGTCATACCGATCCCGTCCCATGCCTCAGGAGAAGGCTTTATCTTCTTCGAACTTATAAAACTCTCTCTGGCAAGATGCATCTTTCCAGCCCTGAACCATACAAATCCGAAGCCGAGATGAAGTTTAGCAGGATTCTCACCTCTGTATTCTGGCAGGCGAGAGAATCTTGTTGCCTCTTCTATCCGATCCATGTTTATCAGATAGGTTAGCATCGCCTCATGAAGTGTCTGTGATGAGGGCATCTGTTTCAGACCATTTTTCAGGACATTCAGCCCATCCTCTTTCTTTTCAAGGTAGAAGAGTGTCTGGCTTTTCTTATTGTAGGCATCCTCATGTTTAGGGTTCAGTCTCAATGAAGAATCCACATGCTTAAGTGCCTCCTGGAGTGTCTTTGTGTCCTCCTGATTTGAAGAAAAATATTCCAATATTCGGGCATTAACAATACCCATATGTGCCTCTATATTGTTAGGGTCTTTTAAAAGGACATCCTCGAAAAGCGACAGGGCTTTCTTAAGATTCTCAGCAGTAGGCTGGGATAATAGTTCTGTGGCAGTTTGAATCTCGGAACCAGTTGAAGACGATGACATAGATTTAGAGGTCTGGGCATGGGATGTAGAAAAGAAAGAGAGTGTAAAGAGTAGAACGATTGAGTATGTTAATGTATAGAACATAGGTTAATCCTTTCCATTTCTTTCATACCTTCTATTTCACTAACACTGGTCCTTTTACAGGAATATTAATATCTGGAGGACGCCGGGTGTCTATTGAACTGGACTTAGATTTTCTTTTACATTCTGAATCCTTCATTGACAAACATTTGTCGCTATACCATGCACTGCCGTTGTCACAGGCGCAGTCACTCGGTGTACACTTGCAATAAGGCACAGTTGGAGCAGGAGGACTTGGTGGTTTGGCTTCTGGTTTTGGCTTGTCTTGTGGCTTTGGCTGATCTTGAGGTTTTGTTGGAGGCGGTTGTGGTGGTGGAGTACCTGACGGAACAGAAGCAGTTGTTGTCGTACCGGTACTTTGACCTGAAGAGGATGGCTTGGGTGGCTTGACACCTGCACCCTGTGAAACCTGCTGGCCAGCTGCTCCTCCGATGATGCCTCCGATATTACTAAT
>JACRGW010000099.1 GCA_016212195.1 Nitrospirota bacterium | reverse complement strand
TATGATGGGTCCTGTTCTTCATCTATAATAATAAGACCGACTTTCCTGAATGGAGCAAATACAGCAGACCTCACCCCTATCACTATCTCTGATTCTCCTTTATGGATTCTCCTCCACTCATCGAATCTCTCCTTTTCTGAAAGACCGCTGTGAAATACTGCCACTCTTCTGCCAAACCTTTTGCGGAATCTCATTACAAATCGTGGTGTGAGGGAGATCTCAGGCGCAAGGACTATTGCTCCTTTTCCTCCAAGATTTGCTATAGCCTGCATATAGATCTCTGTCTTTCCGCTTCCTGAAATACCATGGAGGAGGAATGTATTAAAACCCCCATTCTTCAATCCCTCTTTTATCCTTTTCAGGGCGTCAAACTGGAATTTATTAAGTGTTATATCACTCCGTTCTGATATATGAAGTCTGTTATCTTTATCTGTCTCCGATACCTTTCTCTTTCGAGCCTTATGTCCAGGACTGTTCAATCTCGATGGAAGGGATGTCTTTATCGCCATTCCCCAGGAAGAGAAGTAGTAGTTCGCCATCCATCTGGTAAGTTTAAGCAGATTCTCAGGTAGTATTGGCTCATCATCGAGGACCTCACGGACCTCCTTAATATCTGCAACCTCTGCCTTATCTGCAATTCCAACCACATAGCCCAGGAGCTGTCTCTTTCCAAAAGGTACAAGTACCCGCATCCCAACCCTTAATTTTTCTAAGAGGGGTTCGGGGATAAGGTAATCGAAAATATTATCAACGGGGATACCTACTACTACCCTGGCGTATCTATTCTTATCCATCATAATCAATGACAGAGTATTCTAACATAAAGAACCTAAAACATTTATTCTTACTGTAGAAGTGAGAACGGTGATATAATAAATGTGTTTATGAAATTCTTGAGACTTACCGATTACTTCGAACGACTCGAGGGAACAACCAAGAGGCTCGAGATGTTTGAGATACTCTCAGACCTCTTCAAGGAATCAAACAAAGAGGATATAGACAAAATCATCTACCTCAGCCAGGGCCAGCTCCTCCCTCCCTTCCTTGGTCTGGAGATCGGAATGTCAGAAAAACTCCTTATCCGCTCAATATCAGATGCGGCAAAAACACCTACAAAAAAGGTTGCGGACATATTCAAACGTACTGGAGACCTTGGAAAAACTGCAGAAGAGCTTATAACATGGAAGGGTCAAGATCTGACTGTAGAAAAGGTCTACGAGGAAATCAGAGATGTTGCTCTGACAGCAGGTGCAGGAAGTGTGGAAAGAAAGATCGGATATCTAAGCAGTCTTTTAAAAGGGGTATCTTCTAAAGAAGCAAAGTATATTGCGAGGTTTGTCATCGGCAGATTGAGACTCGGTATCGGTGACCCAACAGTTCTTGAGGCACTCGCCCTTGCCCAAGGAAACAGGACACTGAGGCCAGAACTCGAGAGGGCCTATAACCTCTGCTCAGACCTCGGGCTTGTCGCAAAAACCCTCCTTGAAAAAGGGGTGACAGGTGTTAAGAAATTCCATGTCAGGGCTGGTTATCCGATAAGAATGGCATTATGTGAAAGACTTCCTTCATCAGAAGAAATTATAGAGAAGATAGGGAAGGCTGCTGTTGAGGCAAAATACGATGGGTTCAGGGTTCAGATACATAAAAATAAAAACAATATTGATATGTTCTCAAGGAATCTTGAACGGACAACACATATGTTCCCTGAGATCAGAGAAGCGGTAAGGAATTTCATAAAGGCAGATACAGCAATAATCGAAGGAGAGTCCCTCGCTTATAATGAAGCAACAGGAGAACTCTATCCTTTCCAGGTGACTATCCAGAGGAAAAGAAAGCATGGTATAGAGGATATAGCAAAGGAATATCCCCTTAAGTTCTTCGCCTTCGACCTGCTTTATGCAGATGGCATAGATTATACAGAAAAACCCTATATAGAAAGAAGGAAGAATCTTGAAACTCTTATAAAGAAGAATCCCATTATTGAGCCCTCTGCCCTCTTTATTACCGATAACCCCAGGGCAATATATAAATATTTCGAGGATTCTATAGAGAAAGGCCTTGAAGGTGTCGTGGCGAAGAGGCTCGATGCCCCTTATTCGGCAGGGGCACGGAACTTCAACTGGATAAAACTGAAGAGGTCATACCACGGTGAACTTGCGGATACCATAGATATATGTATAGTGGGTTACTTTAAGGGAAGGGGACTCAGGGCAAAATTCGGTATCGGTGCAGTCCTCGGTGCTGTCTATGACCCGAAGACAGACACCTTCAAGACCGTGACAAAGGTAGGTTCTGGATTTTCAGAAGAAGAATGGGAGAGACTGAGAAAAATACTCGATAAGATCTCTATCCCTCATAAACATGCAAGGGTAGATTCCCTGATAGAGCCTGATGTATGGGTAGAACCCCGATATGTAATTACTGTGATGGCAGACGAGATAACCCGCTCACCTGGGCATACTGCAGGGAAAGACAAGGAAGGTATTGGATATGCCCTCAGATTCCCCAGGGCAGTCGGATTTCTGAGAGAAGACAAGAAACCTGAGGACGCAAATACCGTAAAAGAGATTATAGAGATGTTCGGACATCAGAAGAAGGCAAAGGCGGGTTGAAAGAGTTCCTTAAGATCTAATATATGGTCAGGATAAATTTCTATTATAAGGATGGATGCTGGCTCTGCGATATGGCTGAAGAGATGTTGAACGGGTTCAAGGCACAGTATGAAATTAATGTCAAAAAGGTTGATATTACATCCGATGAAAATCTTTATGACCTTTACAGGTATGATATCCCTGTCTTTGAATTCAAGGATGGCTCTGTACTCAGTGGTCGAATAAGGAAAAAGGACCTTATGAGGAAGATAGGAGAGAACAGGGAATAACCCCAGAAGCTCAAATAATAACATCAAAGCTGATTTTTTTCTTGACAAATTTTTCTGGTTTTAAGTATATTACTCCGTTTTTGTCGTAGACTCGACTTATAGATTAGTTTCCTCAGGTTTACCGATTTACTCACCTAAGGGTAACAAATCCGGGAAGAGGATAAATGATGGGGGAACTTTGTGTGTATTAAAGCGGGAAGTTTTTAAGATTCCCGTAAGAACAAAGAGAGCAGAAAGGAGGGAATATCATGGCTGAAAAAGGAAAATCAAAGACTGATGTAACTGCAAGGCTGGACGTAAAGAACAGGGTGGAGTTATGCCGTTATTGTGGAAACAAAGTTGATGTCGTACTCGCTGTTTCACCTAACGGAAAGAAAAGGATGAGACGTATCTGCTGCGAGGACTAATCTGTTGTCTCCTGCG
>JACRGW010000097.1 GCA_016212195.1 Nitrospirota bacterium | reverse complement strand
TTTGTGATCTTTTATTTCCTTCTGATCAGACCCCAACAGAAGAAACAGAAACAGCAAAGAGAACTGATCGAAGCCCTGAAGAAAGGAGACAAGGTTATAACCACAAGTGGTATCTATGGGACAATCGAATACCTGAGTCAATCCTCTGTAACCCTGAGGGTATCGCCGGATAATGTGAAGATCAAGATGAGCAGGTCTGCCATAGCAGGAGTTCGAAGCGCTGCTGAAGGCGAAGAGGACTAAAAAAACTTATCCTTGAGGAGATAAAGAAGAATCCTGAGGTATCGGTTTCCCGAATCCAGCTTTTAGCTTATCATTAACAAGATGATGATGTCCTGAGATATGAAGAAAGGTCTTATATGGAGGTTTGCCCTTATAGGGGCTACTATAATCCTCTCTGTTCTGTTTTTCCTCCCTTCAACTCCATGGTTTGAATCTATGCCTTATTGGTGGAAAAAGAATCTCCCTAACAAAGGGATTACATTAGGACTTGACCTTCAGGGTGGTATGCACCTCATCCTTGAAGTAGAGACAGATAAGGCAGTTGAGTCTTCTATCGATCTCATCGTGAATGACCTAAAATCCCGACTCGAAGAAAAAAAGATTGACTTCACATCTGTAAAGAAAACAGGATACAACAGTATCTCCATTGCCTATACGACCCAGGGAGTAAGTGAAACCATAAAAAAACTTGTCGATGATACCTATCCAAGTCTCACATACCAGTCTTCTTACCCGGGTCAGTTTGTCTATACATTAACAGGTAAAGAGGGAAAAAGGATAAGAGAGTCCTCTGTAGATCAGGCACTCGAGACGATCCGTAACAGAATAGATGAATTCGGAGTTGCAGAGCCTATTATCCACAGGCAGGAAACAAATGAGATAGTTGTCCAGCTCCCAGGGGTAAAGGACCCGAAGAGGGCGATAGAACTTATAGGAAGGACTGCGAGGCTCGAATTTAAACTCCTTGATGAAGAGAGCGAAATAGCGACAAGACTTCCTTCAAGTATTCCTCCAGGTGATGAGGAGAAGTTAATCAAGGAGTTTTCAGGGAAAATTCCTGATGGTGATGAGATTCTCTTTGAGGCAGTAAAGGATAAGGAGACAAGGAAGGTCATTTCCAAGATTCCCTTCCTGGTAAAGAAACAGACAATGCTGACCGGAGATCTTCTTACAGATGCAAAGGTGAATATAGACAGCAGATTCAATGAACCCTATGTATCCATTTCCTTTAATACAACAGGTGCAAAACTCTTTGACAAGATAACAGGAGAGAATGTGAGAAAGAGGCTTGCCATAGTCCTTGATAATAATGTCTATTCTGCCCCTGTGATTCAGGAAAGGATATCCGGAGGAAATGCACAGATTACAGGGAGATTCTCTATGGATGAGGCTAAAGACCTTGCAATAGTCCTGAGGGCAGGTGCCCTCCCCGCCCCTGTCCATATAATCCAGAATGTAACTGTAGGACCCTCCCTCGGTAAAGACTCTATCGAGGCAGGAAAGATTGCGGGTATTATTACAACCATAGCGGTTGTAGTATTCATGATATTCTATTACAGATTCTCAGGTTTAATTGCTGATATCGCACTCTTTTTAAATATAATACTCCTCCTTGGCGCAATGGCTTCACTTAATGCAACCCTCACCCTTCCGGGTATCGCAGGAATCATACTCGCAATTGGGATGGCGGTTGATTCGAATGTACTAATGTTTGAGAGAATGAGGGAGGAACTGAGAGCAGGGAAGACCCCGAGGGCATCGGTTGATTCAGGATACCACAAGGCATTCTGGACGATATTCGATTCTCATGTAACCACGCTTATAACAGCAATAGTGCTATTCCAGTTTGGCACAGGACCCATAAAGGGGTTTGCAGTAACCTTAAGCCTCGGTGTTACAATAAATCTTTTTACAGCACTAATAGGTACAAAGACTATTTTCGATCTAATACTTAGCAGGGTAAAGATTAAAACTCTGAGCATATGATAGAGATTCTAAAGAAGACAAAGATAGACTTCATGGGAAAAAGATATTATGCCTTTGCTATTTCAGGGATTCTTTCTCTACTCGGAATTATCGCTATTTTCCACATAGCAAGAGGCACTGCCAATTTAGGTATAGATTTTACAGGTGGGACAGCAATCCAGATAAAGTTTGAAAAACCTTTCACCCTTCATGAAGTGAGGGATACACTTGAGTCCGGAGGTCTTAAGGATTTCGACCTACAGGATATGCCTTTAGAGAAAAAAATACTTATACGGGTTAAGAAAAAGGGGGACTCCTCCAGCGATTCCGGATCAAGTTCAGAATCAGAAAAGATAATCTCAATCCTTTCTAAAAGGTTCTCTGACCAGAAGCTTACTGTAGATTCCACTACAGAGATAGGACCGAAGGTAGGTGTAAGACTCAGGAAGGACGCCATGTGGGCTATTCTGGCTGCAACATCCGGTCTCCTTATTTATATTGCCTGGAGGTTTCAGTTCAGGTTCAGCATAGGTGCAACAGTCGCTACATTACATGATGTCCTTGCTGTCCTGGGTTTATTCTATATCATGAACCGTGAGATAAATCTCATCATAGTCTCTGCCCTTCTCGCAATCGCAGGCTACTCGCTTACAGATACGGTTGTTGTTTTTGACAGAATCAGGGAGAACCTGAAGATAAGACTCAAAGACACTGTAGAAGTCGTTATAAACCAGAGTATCAATGAAGTCCTCTCGAGGACCATAATCACATCTTTCACAACCATTCTTTCAGCAATAGCCCTTTTCTTCTTCGGAGGTGAAGTGATTCATGACTTTGCTCTCGCCATGATTATAGGCATAACAACAGGAACATATTCCTCCATCTTTATAGCCAGCCCCCTTCTTATAATCTGGAAGGGTAAAAAGGGGAAGGGTTATTTAAAGAAATAATTTTAAACGCAGGAAGCCTTGGAAAAGAGATGGTTTATACCGAGAATCAACCATGGGCTTGCAAAGTCCCTGAGCGATGGGACTTCCCTTTCCTTCATACTGTCTCAGATCCTCATTAACCGCAGGATAGAAACCCCTGAAGAGGCGATGTCGTTTCTATCACCTTCCCTGGATAACCTCTTAGATCCTTTTCTGATGAATGATATGGAAAAGGCAGCAATCAGGATTAAAGCTGCCATAGAAAATAGAGAAAAGATACTTATCTATGGAGATTATGATGTAGATGGGATTACAGGGACTGCCCTTCTTCTATCTATATTAAGTAGACTTAATGCAAATGTAACTTACTACATCCCCCATAGACTGAAGGAAGGCTATGGACTGAATGTAGAAACAATAAAGAGACTTAAGACTCAGGACTCAGGACTAAAGTTAATTGTAACAGTAGATTGTGGAACCTCATCGTTCGAAGAGGTAAATCTCGCAAAATCCCTCGGTATAGATGTTATTATCACAGACCACCATATTCCACCTGCCACTCACCGACTACCAGAGGCATATGCGATCCTTAATCCGAATAGAGAAGACTCTGCTTATCCTTTCAGGGATCTCGCAGGGGTTGGAGTGGTTTTCAAATTATGCCAGGCACTGACTTCAGACTTCAGACTTCAGACTCCAGACTCCAGACTGCTTGACCTTGTTGCCCTGGGTACTATTGCCGATATCGTTTCTCTTACAGGGGAAAACCGTATTCTTGTTAAGGCAGGCTTAGAGACTCTCACAAGGGAAGAGAGGACAGGGATCAAGATACTGAAGAAGGTCTCAGGCTTTGAAGGGAGGTCTGTAAGTTCGGGGATTGTCTCCTTCTGTCTTGCACCGAGGATAAATGCCGCAGGAAGGATCGGGGATGCAGGGCTTGGTGTGAGATTACTGCTCACTCAATCAGAGAGCGAGGCCTTCGAGATATCCGAGACACTTGATAGACTAAACCGCGAAAGGCAGGAAATTGAAGAGAAGATATTACATGAGGCACTCGAAAAACTCGGGATTCCAAGACCGGAATCTATCAAGACCAGGGGATATCAGTTTCCGAACCATGACTACAGCATAATCCTCGCCTCTCCTGAATGGCACATAGGTGTTTTGGGCATTGTGGCAAGCAGATTGACAGAGCTCTTCTACAGGCCTGCCTTTCTATTCTGCCTTAAGGATAATATCGCTAAAGGTTCGGCAAGGAGTATTCCGAACTTCCATCTCCATGAAGGTTTGACAGAGTGCAGTGACCTTCTCAGCAGTTTCGGCGGTCATGAGTTTGCCGCAGGCCTGAGTATGAAGGAAGACAACCTCGAAAACTTCAGGATGAAAATAAATGAGATTATCAAGAACAGATTAGGAGAAGAAGACCTTATACCGAGATTGAGGATAGATGCGAAGGTAGATTTCAGAGATATCAATTTTAACCTTATTAACGAACTCGGTTCCCTGAGTCCCTTTGGACTGGGCAATCCGGAACCTGTCCTCGGCGCAAAGACTGTAGAAGTCCTTTATCCAAGGATAGTCGGTGATAATCATCTGAAGGTGAAGTTAAGGCAGGACAGGGCTGTGCTCGATGGAATCGGGTTCGATATGGGAAGCCTTCTTAATGGTGAAGGAGTTAAGATAAGAGAAGGTGAAAAGATCGATATCGCCTTCACCCCTTCAATAAATGAATGGGAAGGAGGAAAGACACTCCAGCTCGAAATCAAGGCTATAAGACCGCATAAATAACAGTCTATAGTCTATAGTCTAAAGTCTGAAATTTGATATGTCTCTTCCAGTTCTTACCCCTCTCCGGGAAATCTGATCTATAATGGGCACCGATACTGCCTTTTCTTAAGACGGCTGCCTCTGTTATAAGTTCTGCCACTGTCACCATATTTTTTAGTTCTAACTCCCTCCTTGCGGCAAAATTATGGTTCATTATAACATCCCATTTTAAGATTTTGGCTTTAGCCTCATCAAGGGATTTTTTACATCTTATTATCCCTACCCTGTCCCACAGGAGTCTCCTGAGTGATGTCCTTATCTTATCTATCTCTATTTCACGACGTAATTTATAAATCTTATAAGACGGTGGCGATATCTTAGACTGCTGTGTTCTCTCTCCGTATTCTGAGGCTGACTTTCCTGCTCTCGGACCGTAGACAAGACCCTCGAGGAGGGAATTGCTCGCAAGACGGTTTGCACCATGGACACCTGTGCAGGCAACCTCACCTGCTGCAAAAAGGCCCTTTATATTCGTCCTGCCATCTGTATCTGTCTTTACCCCGCCCATAATGTAATGGGCGCTTGGGCATACAGGGATTAGGTCTTCGGTTATATCTATATCATAGAGCAGGCAGGTTGAGTATATCCTCGGGAATCTCTTTTTAACAAAATGAGAACTTAGATGTGTAAGATCGAGATATACATGTCTTGCCTTTGTCTTTACCATCTCGGAAATGATCGAACGGCTCACAATATCCCTTGGAGCAAGTTCTGCTGATGGGTGATACGCTGACATAACCCTTTCACCATTTATATTTCTCAGAATTCCCCCTTCGCCCCTCATCGCCTCTGAAAGGAGAAACTGGGGAGCCCTCGGTGCATAAAGGGTTGTTGGGTGGAATTGAACAAACTCCATATCCTCAAGTATTGCCCCTGCCCTGTAGGCTATCGCTATACCATCACCTGTAGTAACAGGGGGATTTGTAGTCCTCACATAGAGCTGCCCTGCACCGCCTGTAGCGAGGATCACTGCCTTCGATATTATGGCAACAATTTCTTTGTTAGATTCTTTAAGGAGGAGTGCGCCTCTGCAAATACCATCATTAATCAAGAGATCAATGGTAAAGGCAAACTCGTATTTAGAGATATTAGAGATGCTTCTTACCTTATTAAGGAGTACCCTTTCGATCTCCCCTCCAGTGGCATCTCCATGGGCATGGAGGATCCTCCTCCTTGTGTGTGCTGCCTCCTGTGTGAAGGCGAGCTTTGTCCCTTCCCTGTCAAACTCCGCACCCCAGGAGATAAGCTCCAGTATCCTCTCTGGTCCCTCCTCGACAAGAATCTTTACAGCCTTTTCATTGCATAGTCCATCGCCTGCACGAATCGTATCCTCGTAATGAATTCTGACCTCATCCTCATCGCTGAGTGCAACAGCAACCCCTCCCTGCGCATACTCTGTACTTGTCTCCCTCGCTTTCGTGATAACAAGGACATTCCCAGTCCTTGCAAGCTCAATAGCTGCCCTCAGTCCTGCAACTCCACCACCTATTACAAGAAAGTCGGTATATTCAACCTTGATGGACATTTTAGAATCAAGTTTAAGAAAATTGATGTTTAATTGTTTATAAGATTGAACGTAATTTTAAGCAATCCTTTGATGTTCTTTTTTAGGAGGAACAGGCGTTAATTTTACTCCAGCCCCTGAAAGTATTTTATCAGCGTCATTTCTAATTTTTTCAATATATTCTTTGGGAGTCAAGTCCTTGATATCCTGATAAACTCTCATTTTCCACTCCCAAACTTCTGTTAAGGACTTATCATATTTCTTCATCCGACACCTCCATTGGGGTTATCAACTCTAATCTTTTAGAGTAGCCTTCCTTCATGTTTATCCCATTGATCATTTCCATTTTCTTTAAATTAGCAAGATGCTTTAAATTCCAGATGATTAATGCATCAATCTCAAAGATTGTCGCAACCGCTGTATGAATAGCATCCTCGATCTTTTCTGCTGGAAAGATCCTTTCCGAAATATACTTTTCTGCGAGTTCCACAACTTCTTCGTTAATCATCAATCTGTTAGGTTTAAATTCTTTAATGATATTTAAAAGCAAATGTCTCTTTCTCTCACCAGCTCTTCCTATCTCTTCTATAACAACATCTGATATAAATATTTTATATTCGCCTTTTTTGATTTTATCAAAGAACCTTAAAGTGGTCTCCTTTTTCTCCGGAGCATCATCTGCAAAACAAAAATTCCATACCGATGTTTCAATATAAAGCTGCGGTTTTTTCATATATTATATCCTGTTTCCCTTCTCATTATACACTTTCAGTAAACAAGTTTAAATTTGTATATATCATTTTGACAAATCACCTGTAATTCACAAACTCCATATGGATTGCGAGGTCTTTCAAAGATCTTCTCTATTCCAGAATAAAAGTCGTGCAAAATACTTCCTGCTGCCCTTATCTCCATAAAGTTTTTCTCTTTATTTGTCTTTGATAACAACTCCTTCATCTCAGCCATCAATCTATCAAGATTTTCAACTTCTATAGATATCTGGTCTTTCAATTCTTTAGACATGGATGACCTCTCCTTCTTTAATAGTCTTTTCTTTAAGGCTATCAAAGGCATCTTCAAAGGGAATGAGGTTAAGCTCTATACCAGTCGGCAAAAGATCGTAAAGTTCAGTTAAAGCTTTAATATAAAGTTCCGGTACCAGTCCTTCTACAACAAGATCAATATCTGATCTCTCGTGGAT
>JACRGW010000095.1 GCA_016212195.1 Nitrospirota bacterium | reverse complement strand
ATTTTATCTATTGAATCTTCTGCGATTATTCCCAAACGACCCATACCTGTATCTATTTTTATATGTATATTTGTGATCCTGCCTTTTTTATTTGACTCTTCTGATACTTTCCTGGCAATAGATACGTTATAGATTACAGGTGTCAGGTCATATTCAAGAAGTGGATTAACCTCATCAGGGGTTATTCCTAAGAGTACTACTATAGGATGGGTGATACCGGCATCTCTGAGTTCTATTCCTTCTTCTACAGTTGCTACACCGAGCATATCAACCCCTCCTGATACTAATTTCTTTGCTACAGATATAGCGCCATGTCCGTATGCTGATGCCTTAACAACAGCAAGGATTTTTCTGTTTCCTACTTTAAGCTTTACCTTATTGAAATTGGAAATGATAGCATTGAGGGATATCTCGGCTATTGTCCCGCAATAGGCCATCAATCCTTCTTTTCTACGGGCTTCTCTTCCTTCTTTGGTGTAACATCTATTTCCGGTGGTTCTGTTGATGACTTACGAAAGTTCCTGATAGCCTCACCGATCCCTCTGCCAATCTCCGGGAGCTTTCCTGCCCCAAAGATGACAAGGATAATAACCAGGATTATTATTAACTCAGGCATACCTATTCCAAACATCATATACCTCCTTTTAGTTCATAAACCTTCTCCGTTATTTTATCATATTCTTCCAATGTATTAATATTTATGAAGGACTTCATATCAGGATCAATTGGCATTATTTCTTCTTCTTCTACATACCTCACCTTACATCCCCCTAAGAGTTCCCTGAGCCCTCTATTTCCATCTTTTAGATAGCCTTCAATAAAAGGAATGCATGACTTAGAATATATGGCATGAAGAGGTTCAAGAAGGTCTTTAATCCTTGGTAAGACTATATCATTATTTCCAGCGAGGCCCATCATAAAAGATATTAATTGTCTTTTCAAAAAAGGCATATCGCAGGCAGTTACGAAATTATAGTTACTTTTCGAATTTATTAGTCCTGAATATAACCCCGACATTGGTCCTTTCTTTTCAATGACATCCCCCACAAGGATCACTTCATAAGATATATAGAACTCAGGGGTATTTGTTACTATGACTATTTCATCAAAAATATCTTTGAAAACGTTGAGTATTCTTTCTATTATACACTCTCCATCAATCTTCAGGAATGCCTTGTCTTTTGCCATCCTGCGACTCTCACCGCCTGAGAGGATAATCCCTGTCATCTATTCACCTCTTTCAAAATTGTGAGAACGCCTTTTCCTCTATAAAAACGAATTCTTTACTAATATATAACTATGTAATATTACAAGGTTAAAAGAGACATGTCAATAACAAAACCTGCATAACGTCTTATTTTTTCTTGATTTTAGAAGTAAAATTCTATCACCTCACTCATACCTCAGTGACTGTATAGGATCAAGGGTTGCTGCCTTTCTTGCAGGGTAGACACCGAAGAATATTCCAACGAAGGCAGAAAAGAGGAAGGCTATTATCACAGACCATAAGGACACTTTTGTAGGTAGGAAGGTAAATTTAGGTATAAGTGAAGCTATACCAATGCCTGCGGCTATACCTATCAACCCTCCTATAAGGCTCAGGATAACTGCCTCGATAATAAACTGTATCATTACATCCCATTTCTTTGCCCCTACAGCTTTTCTCAATCCTATCTCCTTTGTCCTTTCTTTTACTGAAACGAGCATGATATTCATGATCCCTATGCCACCGACGAGGAGAGATATGCCTGCAATTCCTGCCAATACCCCAGTCATTATATTCAAGACCTTTCCCATAACAGATATCATCTCGTCCTGACTTATGATAGTGAAATCTTCCTTATTATTATGTCTCTTTAAAAGTATCTCCTTTATCTGTTTTTCAGCTTTTGAGACATCCTCAGCTCTTTTGACCTTTGTGACTATCTGGAAAAGGCTATCTGTATCGAAGAGTTCTTGGGCACTCGTAGTAGGGATAAAGACAATATCGTCTATATCGAATCCTAAGGCGACCCCCTTCCTTTCCATTACCCCGATAACCCTGTAGCGGGCATCGCTCAGTGTAACCATTTTACCAAGAGGATTAATATCCCCGAAGAGTTCTCTTTTTACAGTCCTTCCTAATACTATGACCCTTCTTTTTGTTTCGACATCTGCTTCTGAGATAAAAGATCCTATTTCTACATTAAGATTTCTTACCCTGAAATATTCTTCGGTGCTCCCGACTACAGATGTATCCCTGCTTAGGTTATGATATTTTATCTTGCCTGTCCCGAACATTATAGGTACGGCGTCAGAAAGATATGTCGCCCTTTTCCTGAGCGCAACAGCATCGTCATAGACAAGTTTCCTCACCGTTCCTGCTGCTGGTGGATGGAATCCTCCCCTTGTTGCTGTCTTGCCGGGAGTTACTATCAGGAGGTTCGTCCCCAGTGTCCCGAGTTCTTCATAGATATACATCCTTGCCCCTTCTCCAATCGATACAAGAAGGATCACTGCCATAACCCCTATTATTACACCGAGCATCGTCAGGGCAGAGCGTACCTTATTAAAAAGAATGGCCTCCCTCGATACATTTATACTTTCTATGACATTCATTGTTTATCCTGAAATTACGGGTTCATTTTTAAT
>JACRGW010000096.1 GCA_016212195.1 Nitrospirota bacterium | reverse complement strand
TCCTCGCTTCCAATATGTGGGCCGATAGAAACTAAAAGTTGCTCTTCTCTTTTTTCTGCCTTAGTCTCCATTATTAACCTTTTTTAGGTGATAAAAATAATTTTCCCAATTTCATGAACTGAACCATTGGCCTCTTCGAAGGACAGACATAGGCACAGGAGCCACATTCGAAACAGTCAAAAAGATTATTTTCTTTGGCCTCTTGGTATCTTCCCCTCTCTATCAGGATACTCAGAATCGATGGTTGTAATCCCATAGGACATGCATCTATACACCTGCCACATCTGAAGCACGGACAGTATTCAACCTGTTCTGTCTCTTTTCGTGTAAGGACAACTATCCCTGATGTTCCCTTAATTACAGGTATTTCGGTTGTAGTCTGGGCGATCCCCATCATTGGTCCTCCTGCTATGACCTTACCAGGATCATTCCTAAATCCGCCGCATTCTGCAAGGAGGTCAGAGAATGGAGTTCCTATCCTCACCCTCAGATTCTTTGGCTCATTAACTCCCCTTCCTGTTACTGTGATAATCCTTTCTATGAGAGGTTTTCCATAACGACAGGCATCATGTACAGCGACTGCCGTTCCTACATTCTGTACTACAACACCAACATCCATTGGTAGTCCACCTGAAGGGACTTCCCTATCGAGGATCGCCTTTATAAGCTGTTTCTCAGCACCCTGGGGATATTTCACTTTGAGTGCCACGACTTCTATACCGGGTTCTGATGAAGCAATCTCTTTCATAGTTTCTATCGCATCAGGTTTGTTGTCCTCAATCCCTATATAACCTTTGGTGACGTCGAGGATCTTCATTATTATCTTAAGTCCTTCAAATACATCATTGGGTCTCTCGACCATTATCCTGTGGTCAGATGTAAGATAGGGTTCACATTCAGCTCCATTAAGGATAACGGTTTCAATTTTTTTCTCTTTGGGAGGGGAGAGTTTTACGTGAGTAGGAAAGGCAGCACCACCGAGTCCAACTATCCCTGCTTCCATAACTATCTTCCTAAGTTCATCATTACCGAGAGAGAGATAATCGGGATTCTCTTTAATTCCTTCGGACCATTCATCCTTGTCGTCTCCCTCGATGACTACAGAAGGAAAATCCTTACCTGAAGGATGAGGGGAATTACCTATTGATATTACCTTACCTGATATGGAAGAATGTACCATGGAAGAGACATATCCATTCGGTTCGCCTATTTTCTGCCCCTTCTTTACCGCCTGACCAATTGTTACGATTGCCTTACATGGCGCACCTGTATGCTGGCTAAGCGGTATGACAACCTTCTTAGGTAACTTAGCATCAACAATTGGTTTCTCTTCTGTAAACCATTTATTTTCTGGAGGGTGGATTCCTCCTCTGAAGTTCAACATAATTATTAATTAAGATATTGATTGAATAAAACAAATGATTCGTATCATAAATATTGAGATTATGTCAAATAAATTACCCTAATCGTTCTATAAAGATGCCCTATGATCTCTTGTTCTTTATCCTCTTTTCATCAAGGATATCCTTGAGCTCTTTCATGAATTCATTTATATCCTTGAATTGTCTGTACACAGAGGCGAATCTCACATAGGCCACATCATCCAGATTCTGAAGTCTTCTCATTACTTCCTCTCCAATCGAGGAGCTTGGAATCTCTTTTTCAGAGGATTCATGGATCTTTCTTTCTATATCATCTACAATTTCCTCCAGGATAGCTGTGCTTATAGGTCTTTTCTCGCAGGCCTTATTAAGACCTTGAAGGATCTTCTGTCTGTTAAAGGGTTGTCTTCCTCCATCCTTCTTTATGACGACTGGCATGACATCCTCTATTGCCTCATAGGTTGTGAATCTCCTCTTACAGCCGAGGCATTCCCTTCTCCGCCTGATTGCGTTTCCTTCCTTGCTCAAACGGGAGTCTATTACCTTATCCTCTAAATGACCACAGAAAGGGCATTTCACTTGAAAATATCCTTTCTGACAGGCGAGACGCCTGTCATACCAATATTGAGTTCTACCGAATATTGAGTCCTGCCAATACTGGGACTGTTAACACTACAGTCGTAGGAAAGCCGTTTCGGCTGTCCTGTTGTTATCTTTTCTCACCGAAGAGTTTGCTGGGGTAAGAAGAATGGTCACGATAACCTATCTTTCAAGTTCAAACTTTATGACCGCAACATCCGATTCTGTGAGCATCTGTTCTGATAGGGAGTCAGGATAACCATCTTCATAGATAATCCGTTCTATCCCTGCGTTTATTATCATCTTAGTGCAGATAATACAGGGGAGGTTTGTACAGTAAAGGGTTGATCCTTTTATACTTGTCCCGTGAAGCGCTGCCTGGATGATAGCGTTTTGCTCTGCATGGAGGCCACGACATATTTCATGCCTCTCGCCAGAGGGTATACCAAGTTTTTCCCTCAGACAACCGATATCCAGGCAGTGAGCCATCTTTGAAGGGGCACCGTTATAACCTGTGGCAAGAATGTTCTTATCTTTAACAATCACAGCGCCTACTTGTCTCCTGACACAGGTTGCCCTCGTTTTTACGAGATGGCAAATCTGCATAAAATATTCATCCCAGGACGGACGGATCAAATTACCACCTTTAAAATAAAATAACCAATAATCAAATTTGTGATTGATTATTGATTGTTGTTTATTACCCTCCTAAAATATCGGAAACTCTTCACAGAAGGAGGCTACCTTTCCTCTGACTGTATCAAGATAAGTCATATTATCTATATTTTCGAGAACTTCTGTTATAATCTCAGCTATATATTCCATCTGTGGCTCTTTCATTCCACGGGTAGTGACAATGGGGGTACCGATTCTAATACCACTCGTAATAGCAGGTGGAAGTGTATCAAAGGGGATTGAGTTCTTATTTACTGTAATCCCTGCTCTATCTAAAGCCTCTTCTGCATCCTTCCCTGTTATCTTCTTGTTTGTTAGATCAACAAGGATAAGGTGATTGTCTGTTCCACCAGAGGTGATGAAAAACCCCTTTTTTATTAATTCTTCTGCCAGGGCCTTAGCGTTAACTACTACCTGACGTTGATAATCCCTGAATTCCTCGGCCTGTGCCTCTTTGAAGGCAACAGCCTTTGCCGCAATGATATGCATGAGGGGACCTCCCTGAATTCCAGGGAAGATCATTTTATCGATGACCTTACCATATTTCTCTTTACATAAAATCATTCCACCTCTTGGGCCCCTGAGTGTCTTATGGGTGGTGGTTGTAACAAAGTCTGCATAGGGTATCGGGGTCGGATGCATGTCGGTGACCACAAGACCTGCGATATGGGCGATATCGGCAAGTAGATAGGCATCTACCGTATCTGCTATCTCTTTAAATCTCTTAAAGTCGAAGGTTCTTGAGTAGGCACTTGCACCGACAAGAATCATCTTGGGCCTACATTTTTTTGCGATAGATGCGACTTCATCATAATCTATCCTTCCTGTTTCCCTGTTTACTCCATAAAATACTGAACGATAAAAAATCCCGGAAAAGTTTACGGGGTTACCGTGACTGAGGTGTCCACCATGGGTGAGGCTCATTCCAAGGATAGTATCTCCTGGTTTTAACATGGCAAAATAAACAGCCATATTGGCCTGTGTCCCTGAATGTGGTTGAACATTTACGTATTCTTCCTTGAAAAGCTCTTTGGCCCTTTTGATAGCCAGGGATTCGACGATATCTACATATTCGCATCCTCCATAATATCTTTTTTCAGGGTAACCTTCGGCATACTTATTCGTCAGAATTGACCCCTGAGCCTCAAGAACGGCCTGGCTTGCATAGTTTTCAGAGGCAATGAGAACAATCTTACTTCTTTCTCTTTCCCTCTCGAGATGGATCGCCTCATAGACTTCCGGGTCTACCCACCTGAGGGTTGGAAGGGTTACATCTAAAGCTACTCTTTCACTTTCAGACATCTGTTGCTCTCAATCTCTTTTATCTTGTCAATCCTATTTTTATGTCTACCACCTTCAAACTCTGTAGTGAACCAGACCATCGCTATCTCTCTGGCAAGTCCCTTTCCTATAACCCTACCTCCCAGGACGAGGATATTTGCGTCATTATGCAATCTGCTCATTTTCGCAGAGTATGGTTCATGACAAAGGGCAGCCCTGACCCCAGTAAACTTATTAGCTACGATACTCATCCCTATACCTGTCCCGCAGATAAGAAGACCCCTATCTACTTCGCCTTTAGAGACTGCCTCAGAGACCTTAAGTCCAAAATCAGGGTAATCGACCGAATCCTTTGTGAAGGTTCCATAGTCCTTGTATTTGAACCCGAGGTCTTTGAGAAGGGCCAACATCTCTTCCTTCATCGCGAGGCCGGCATGATCGCAACCAATTCCAACAATCATACAATCCTTTCTTTCTTGCGATGGAATTTTTTCAGTTTAAAAAATTCTATCTGAATTTTAGTTTTCTTGTCAAGGTAAAACTGATAATTCTATATGATAAGATTCCTCCAATCATAATTTCTTTTATGGTTCAGCCCATTCTTCAAAGAAAATAGTTCTGCGTGGAAATGGAACCTCAATGCCTTCTTTCTTCTAAGTCTACCATAGGTTTTTTGTTCTTTTCGAATGACCGTTTAATTTTTATAGATAAGGAGAGCAGCATAATCACGATCATCCCGCTTAACATCGACAGGAAAACTACAATTGCCAATGAGGCATTAAATCTCCAGTAAAGAAATGATATTGTTACAGGAGCTGCATTCTGTACAGAAAAAATCGTTACGATTGCAATTATTAAGATTATTAAGATGAGGATAAACATATATATACCAAAAAGATTAAGATCAGATTATCCTATATGTACACCAAGCATTCTCCTTGCAGAGTTAACT
>JACRGW010000094.1 GCA_016212195.1 Nitrospirota bacterium | reverse complement strand
CCCAGAAGTATAAATCCTGCTATTATATAACCTCTCCTTACATCGTCAGGGTTGCTTCTGAAGTAGCCCTTGGATTTTAAATCCTGGTAAAGGACCTTTTTTAGATCAGGTATATTTTTATAAAACTTGTTCTTTAGACTCGATATTGAGACCGCACTCCTTAATTCGAAAAGGTTACCCATAAGTTTATTCTCAAACTCAGAAAGGGATGAGTCAGGGTCTTTAACCTTTGTGAGTGAAAAATCGGTTGAATCGAATAAGATCTTTTTCTTTTTAGTTTCCTCAATCTTTATAAAACCCTTTACAGCGAGACCTACGATTGAGGCGGTAATATCACTCATATTAAGTCTGTCATCTATTAATGCACCTACCTCGGCAGGGCTGAGAATCTGTTCCTTATATTTAGGTGGCTCATACTGTACAGATATAGTCTCTCTTACCCTCGGGTCCCTCCCTCCTGAATACCAGAGATAAAACATCAATAAGAGGGATATAAAAGGTAATGTGAACACCCAGTTATCCTTTATCCCCCAGATCAACCTCTGCAGTCCACCAGGTTGTTTGGTGATTCCTTTGTCCCAGCCATAGGCTATGGTGAATCCTTCATAGGGGTTAAGATCTCTCGATGTGAAGTTGATACTGTTTCCCAGAGGTATATATCCGCATTTCGATTCCTTTGAACCTAAGAAACCAGTATAACAGGAGGCCCATTTCTCTTTTGTCTCCTTCTTCGAAAGAAGTGTCACTGTTGCACCTACATCCTTTATGGATGCATTCCATCCATTACCGGTAACATTCCAGTAAAGTTCATCATGTTCTGGGAAGAAGAGGATGACATTATCAACTCTGTATCTGATAATGTATGTCTTCTTTCCACTAACATATTTATCAGGGTCACCTATGCGTATACGGATATTTCCCCCTTCTCTCATTGTCTTATATTTCCATGACTTTCCTTTCTCGTTTAATACATCGATTACTTCAAAGGGTGTCTTTACTTTTCCGCCGAGGTCATCCTTGTATATGTATGGTATGTCCCTGTAGATTCCATGCCTTTGTTGATGGAATTGGACATCAATTGTCTCTTTTACCTCTATGCGGGATGCCTCATATATACTTATATCTGAGTGGAATTTTGTTATGGTCATATCGCTGGAGGCATATGCCAATGTTATCCCTGAGAAGATAAATATCAAGATAAGGATTAGATATTTAATGGAATCCCTGAAGGACAGGCATCTCAGGAATAAATCTTGCATTATACTCTTAAAGGTTTCCATGGTTACCTCCTAAAATTTCACCTGGACTGGCTCCCGTTCTACTGGTGCTTCAAGTTCGAAGAATTCCTCCTTTGTAAATCCGAACTGTCCTGCTATCAGGTTTGACGGGAATGCCTCTGTCATGGTGTTATAGTCCCTCACTACTGCATTATAATAACGGCGGGCATATTCGATACTATCTTCCACCTGTTGAAGCTGGGTCTGGAGTTGACTGAACTGGACACTTGCCTTAAGGTCTGGATATGCCTCGGCAACAGCGAATAGACTCTTAAGCGTCTCCCTGAAGATGTTCTCTGCCTGTGCCTTTTCAGCAGGGCTCGATGCCTGCATCGCCTTCGCCCTTGCTTCAGTAACCTTTTCGAAGACAGCCCTCTCATGAGAGGCATAACCCTTCACGGTCTCGACAAGGTTTGGAACAAGGTTATATCTCTTTTTAAGAAGGACATCTATATCAGACCATGAAGAACGGACAGTGAATCTCAGGCGGACAAACCTGTTATAGATAATTATTCCAAACAAAATAATGAAACCGATTGTTCCAACGACAAAAAATAAAAAAGTCATGTCGCCTCCTTTGCTGTTTCTGTTAATAATAGCAGAAGAATGCCTTATTGCAAAGGGTTTTTTAGAAATTTTTAATATATTTCTGAACAATCATCTCTAAACCTCTGGGAGGACAATACTTATCTGCGCACCAGGAAAAGGGGTTAAGGCACTATCCCTTTCTTTTCCCCAGGACCATGATGGAATTATCGATAGCCTTGCTGTGCCTGAGCGGATAGATATCTTTCCGTTCCATTCCATAACAAATTTTCTTACTGCCCTTAATCCATGGCCCCTACCTATATCTGCGTGTCGTGATACCCCATGGAGTAAAGCCTTCTCAAGGGCATCGAGGTCGTCCCTTAACGGAAGCCTCTTTTCAAGTGACTTTTTAAAACCTATTCCCAGATCCATTACAGCGATCTTCACAACATTCTTATTTAGCCTCTTATGGTAGAAATACTTCTGGACGCCCACAAAGCCTGTATTCTCACTATGCTCGATTATATTTTGACAGACCTCTGAGAGAGAGACTAGAAAGTCATTTATCGCCTTCTCTTTGTAATGGAGATGTTTTTCGAGGATTGTCTGTGCCCTCTCTTTTACCCTGCCAACGATGAAGTGTATATCATTTGATTTTTCTATTCTTGTTATCTCAAGGAGCACATCGGACTGGGGGTTTCTCGGAAATTTCTGAGGAAGCTCAACAGGGGACATCCTGAAATAATCAGGGGCGAATCTGAAGAAGTCCATCCTGCTAAGGTATCTTATGATATCCTCTGATTCAGGAAGATAAAGAATGATATTCTTCCCCTTCTGTTTGAGAAACCTTCCGAACTCAAGTAGTCCTACCATTCCGTAGGGATCGATAAACTCTGTCTTTCTTAGATCGATAACATCAAGGTCTGAAGATTCTAATCTACTCGTGATAAAATCGAAGGTTGTATCATCAATAGATTCGGAAGGGATCATTCTGTTTATTTGCAGGTACTACAGCTTGTGGAACTGCAGGTGCCACAGGAATCAGAAGAAGTGCTTTCACCTCTGGATTCTACACCGGACACGCCGAAGACGGAAAGTTTTTTATTAACATCCGATGCCCCGCACTTAGGGCACTCTACTACGGTTGAACTGAAAACAAGTTTTTCAAAATCCTCTTCACAATGAGGGCAATGGTATTCGTAGATGGGCATGTTTAATTATAGCCTTAATCATGCCCTTTTGCCATCACCTTCTTGGAACCTTCTCCCAGTCTTCAAGGAACTTCTTTATCCCTATGTCGGTGAGTGGGTGTTTTAACATCTGCTCTAACACATTAAATGGAATTGTTGCGACATGGGCGCCCATCATGGCAGCCTCAACTACATGAAGGGGGCTTCTTATGCTTGCTACTATAACCTCTGCCTCAAAGGCATAATTATCAAAGATTTCTACTATCTGTCCAACGATATCCATACCGACATGGCTAATATCATCGAGCCTCCCTACGAAAGGGCTTACATAGGTCGCCCCTGCCTTTGCAGCAAGGAGTGCCTGATTGGGAGAAAATATAAGTGTCATATTCGTCTTTATACCTTCTGAGGAAACCTTCTTTACAGCCTTCAGCCCTTCTTTAGTCATGGGTATTTTAACAACGATATTCTTATGTATCTTTGATAGTTCTCTTGCCTCCTTAATCATCCCTTCTGAATCCATACTGATTGCCTCAGCACTGATAGGACCATCCACAATAGAGCATATCTCCTGTATTACCTTCCTGAAGTCCTTACCTTCCTTAGCTATCAGGGAGGGATTCGTTGTTACACCATCAACTACTCCCCAGGTATATGCCTCTTTTATCTCATTTATATTGGCTGTATCTATGAATATCTTCATTGTGACAAGAAAAATCACCACTAGTAATGAAAATAAGAAGCCCCAGGTACTTTCCTGGGGCTTTGGAGAGATGAATTCAGTATCTGGAGCACGTTGATTTCTTAGAAAAGGCCGTAACCATTTGGTGTGGCGTGTGCATCCCCAAAATGCTGGTTTGCAACGGTGCCCTGTGACATGATCACTTCAAACTGTCCCCAGATTGCATAACCACCGTCTCTCCAGTACGGACTGTTCTGCAGCTGCGATCCAACCCAGACTATTTTGTAGTGCCACACCTCGCCACTCCCACCGGGTGCTTGTCCGTTCCACTCATTATCAGTCCAAGCATCTGGAGTCCAGGGAGCTCCGTAGAAACGCGCGTCGTCCCATGCTTTTGACCACTTCATTACGAGATGATCATTTGCATAGGTAGGATCGCCCCAGAGCTTTCCGTCTAGTTTTCGGTCAACTCCGTCGGCTGCACCAACAAAAACGCGTGCCTGGTAGTTATATCCAAATTCGTCAAACCCTCCCTTTGCAGGGCTGCCTGCCACGGTCTGAACTGAGCTTGAAGGAGATGTTGGTTGCTTTTCACAACTTGTGATGATAAGCCCAAGAATCACCACGCAGAACGTCAGAACAAATAACTTTTTCATGGTTGCCTCCTTATCGGTTGCTGTTATTGATGAATGGCTAATCAGGGATAACGGTAAAACACTAACCCTATTGCAGATGAAGCTTAACACATCTCCTTTCTATACAGCCGCAGTTAGTCAACTTTGTGTTGTCGATGTTACTGGATTCAGGTGAAAAGATTGCATCCAATCTCTCGTTTGAGTTTCTTGTGCAAGTGCGCAGCCCCGACCGGACCAGTCGGGGCTGCGCACTTGCATTCACAAAGAAAACTAAGTGTGGATACTTTAGCATATTCCATCTTTAAAGTCAACCCTTATCCTGACCTTGACCAATTCATTCACTTTTTGATAAAGTGAACTAATGAATAGAAAGATACTATATCTCCTGTTATTGTTTCTTTTCATCATTCTGTTAAAGGATTTAAATGCGGAAGCAAAGCCCGTTCAGGGAATCTGTATAAAGGTCTATGACGGGGATACGATTAAAATCAGAATAGAAGGTACAAAGACCTTATATCGTAAGGTACGCCTTATCGGTGTGGATACTCCTGAAATGGATCATCCTGATAAAAAAGGCCAGCGTCTTGCAAGGGAGGCGAAATCCTTTGCTGAGAAGATGGTTCTGGGAAAGAGGATTATCCTCGAATTCGACTGGGATAAGGAAGATAAATATGGACGGCTCCTAGCATATGTATTTCTTCAGGATGGTCGTATGCTTAATGCAGAGATTATAAAACAGGGATATGGGTTTGCCTACACAAGATTTCCCTTCCGCTATATGGATGAATTCAGGCGCTACGAAAGGGAGGCAAGAGAAAAAGGGCTTGGACTCTGGAAGGGTGGGGGCAAGGCT
>JACRGW010000090.1 GCA_016212195.1 Nitrospirota bacterium | reverse complement strand
GGTGCAAAGGTTATAATTACTTCTGGCCCGGATATCCGTGAAATAGAAAAGGCAGAGAAGATAATAGGATTAATGGAAACAAGACCTATCAGTATTCTGGGAACTTTAACTCTTAAGCAACTGGCGGCACTTATTGATAGAGCAGGTCTCTTTATAGGTATTGATTCTGCACCCATGCATATGGCAGCGGCACTGAAGACACCTGTTATAGCCTTCTTCGGGCCATCAGGGGAACATAACTGGGGTCCATGGGGTGAAGGTCATAACATCATAAAAAAGGATATGCCCTGTAGGCCTTGTGGAAAGGCTGGATGTAATGATTCGAAGAGGAGTGAATGCCTTGAAGCGATAACCGTGAAAGATGTTATCCCTTTTCTGGAAGACAAGATATCCGAGATCATAGATAGAAAAAGGGAAAAGGCTGGTAGCGGTATCTTAAAAAATATGAAAGAGAGTCGCAACATCACAAAAAGCCAGAAGGCAAAAATGACGGAGGTATGAAAAGGATATTATTTATATATCAGGATGAATATCTGCCGAGCAGCCGTATTAGAGTCTTAAACCTCTTGCCAGAGTTGAAGCAATATAAAATATTTCCGGATGCGATAGGATACGCCAGCAAAATTCCTGAAAAAATAAAAATTCTAAGGAAACTCAAACTATTTGATATTGTATATCTCCAAAAGAAATTGCTTTCACCGATAGAAAATGAAATTTACAGAAGACTTGCGAAAAAGCTAATTTTTGATTTTGACGATGCAATTTATTACAGAGATGATACACACAAGACTTTAGAAAGTAAAACAAGATATTTTAAGTTTAAACGCCTTGTAAAAAATGTGGATCATGTTGTTGCAGGAAACAGGCTACTTGCTGATTATACAAGGCAATTCAATAAAAATGTTGTTATTGTTCCCTCTGCAGTGGAGACCCGCAATAACCCGATGAAGTCCCATACGGAGTTATCAGATAAGGTAATTATTGGATGGATAGGTAACAAAGGTAATCTCCACCATCTAAAAATGCTGTCTCCTGTGTTTCAGAGATTATCAATGAATTATAAAATACAATTAAATATAATCAGTAATGACACAATTTCGATTCCATGGGTTGAAACAAAATATATTCCATGGAAACTTGAAACGCAGGAAAAGGAGATAGCCGCATTCGATATCGGCGTTATGCCTTTACCCAATAACAAATGGACAGAAGGGAAATGTGGTTATAAGGCATTACAGTACATGGCTGCTGCCGTTCCTCCTGTATGCTCTGATGTCGGGTGTAACAGTGAGATTGTTGAAAACGGTAAAGAAGGCTTTGTTGTTTCATCACAAGAGGGTTTTTATAATGCCTTATGTAACTTAATAGAGAATAAAGAATTGAGAATAAGAATTGGATGTAATGCACGGCTAAAAGCAGAGAAATATTTCTCAGTCCAGGTGATTGCAAAGAGACTTGCTGATTTTTTGAATGGACTACCGTATTAAGTTTTCGAAAAGATGGGTGGCTAAAATTGTTCGAGCAGAAGGGTTTTTATATTTAATTAGGGGAATCAATAGAGATTAACGGATGATGGTCGGGAAAAGACTGAATCGTAATTTAACAGTACTCCATACCGAGTCTTCCCTTGGATGGGGAGGACAGGAGATAAGGATTCTTGAGGAGGCGAAAGGTCTTACAGGAAGAGAACACAGGTTAATTATTGCATGCCAGTCAGAGAGCGAACTCTCGATAAGGGCAAAGGAGGCAGGACTTGAAGTTATCACCCTTTCTATGAGAAAGATTTCATACCTTTCAGCTGTTCTCAAATTGAGAAGTATTATTGATGATTATGGTGTTGACATTTTGAATACCCACAGCTCAAGGGATAGCTGGCTTGGGTCGATAGCAGGGCGGCTTTCTAAAAAAAGACCTATAATATTAAGGACAAGGCATCTCTCAACAACTGTATCAAGGGGTCTCCTGAGTAGATTTCTATATGAAATACTTCCCCACAGAGTTATTACAACAGGAGAGTCTATAAGAAATCAGATGATAACCGATAATGGCTTTGATGGTAAAAAGATAATGTCTATTCCAACAGGTGTTAATATCGATCTCTTTGATCCAAAGAGGGTTGACGAGACATTGAGAAGTGAATGGGGTGTTCCAAGGGGTGTTCCTGCGATCGGCATGGTGGCTGTTATAAGAAGCTGGAAGGGACATGAGTACTTTATTGATGCTGCAGGTATGGTACTGAAGGAATTTCCAGAGGCGAGATTCTTTATAGTCGGGGATGGACCAAGAAAGGAGATTGTGAGCGACTACATTAAAGAGAGAGGCTTGCATGATTCTATCATCATGATAGGACAGATGGATGATATACCCCGTGTTATGGCAGCCCTTGACATCGTAGTTCTTTCCTCATATGCAAATGAAGGATTACCGCAGGTACTTCTTCAATCTCTGGCAATGGGTAAACCTGTTGTTGCAAGTAATGTAGGTTCGATTTCAGAGGTCATCGTGGATGGTAAGACAGGATATCTGATCCCTCCGAGAGATCCATCCAAACTGGCTGAGGGTATTATGTCTTTTATAAAGAGGAATGGATTAAGGGATGAAATGGGAATGGAGGGAAGGAGGCTTGTGACTTCAAGGTTCAGCCTTGAAGGAATGCTCGACAGGATTGAGGATTTATATAAAGAACTCCTATGAGAATACTTCTTGCCATCCCGGAGCATTTAAGGACTGTTCCTATGGGCATGTATATCTATGAGACCCTCATCAGGTTGGGATGGGAGGTAGAAAAGGTAGACCTCGGCGGAAGGAAAAAAACCGATATGCTGTTATATCCCTTTTCAGGAGGATATAAGTCTCTGGTCAACAGGAGAATAATCAAACTTGCGAGGAACAGGAAACCTGATATTTTCTTTGCTGTCTATGGTTTTGATATCTTTCCAGAAACATACGAATATCTCAGACAGATGGGACTATTAAGGATATGCTGGTGGCTGAACGATCCATTCCAGTTTGAGCAGTCTGCAAAGATCGCACCCTTCTACGACTATTTATTTACAAATGCTAAGGGATCAGTCGAAAAGTATAAAGCCATGGGAATTAAGAATATCTATTTTCTACCGACGGCTTGTTACCCTCCTGTCCACAGGAGACTAAACCTTACCATCGATGAGCTCAAAAGATATCAGAGCGATATATGTTTTGCAGGTGACTGGAATTCTGCGAGAGAAGATTTCTTATTAGAGGTGATCAAGAGATTTAACCTTTCCTTATGGGGACCCTGGGCGAAGAAACTTGATCCTTCCTCTCCACTGAGAAAGTTTATCAAGGGAAAGTATTTTACTCCTGAAGAAATGGTAAAGATATATAACGGAGCCAAGATAGTTTTAAATATACATTCATGGTACGGGAAATTTAATTACGGATTGAACCCTCGTATATTTGAAGCCCCTGCCTGTAACGCTTTTACCATTACAGACTTTAAGGAAGAGATGACTTCACTTTTTGATTCAAGATATGTAACTTTTGGCAATAAAGAGGAAATGATGGAGCTTTTAGCTTACTATCTTGATAATAAAGAAGAGAGGGAAGATATTTCTCAGAGACTGAATACAGAGGTTTACTCAAAACATACATATGAAATGAGAATCAAAGAACTTTTTTCGATAATAGAGAAATGATCCCGTGCTTGATTTACAGACTAGATAGAGAGCAGACATAATGCCTAACAGGGTTTTCCTTTACCTCCTTAAAGGAGGGTTCAGGATAGCTAAATATTTCGATGGAAGGAAGCTATCCTATAATATTAAAGATATCTCCAACATCCTGTTGCTCAATACTACTGCAATGGGAGATACCCTTCTTTCTACGCCTGCCATAAGGGCTTTAAGGGAGGTGTTTCCTGAGGCAAGGATAACTTCGTTTGTGAGTCCAGTAGCTAAAGAGATCCTGCTCAATAACCCAAATATAAATAGGCTCATAGACTATCCTGGCAGGATAAATCTTCCATTTTTCTTCAGGCTACCTGGGATTCTGAGGGATTTAAGGAGAGAGAGGTTTGATATTTCGATTGTCCTTGACTCCAATGACCCTGAGGCAGGCACATTCTCTTATCTATCAGGAGCTCCAATAAGGGTAGGATGGCAAGAAAGCCAATTGTCCTTTCTCTTTAATATCCCTGTTGTGAAAAGAGTGGAAGGACTTCATGTGGTGGATATAAAATTTAAGACCCTCGAAGCTCTTGGTATTAATGCACATGAGAGAAAACCAGAGATATTTTTAACTATGGAAGAAGAAAGACGTGCCGATGAGATCTTAAAAAAAGAAGGTCTTCTTAAAGACAAGATATTCGGAATACATCCCTTTGGTGCCAAAAGAAACCGGTGGTGGCCTGAGGAGTATGTTATTTTGTTAAGTAATTATCTATTCGAAAAATATGGTTTTAAGACAATAATTTTTGGAGGAAAAAAGGAAGTAACCTTTGCTGAGAGAATATCCAGCAGGATAAAGGAAAGGCCTTTTGTTGCAACTGGGAAGGTGGGTATTAGAGAATCAGCAGCCTTGATTAAGAGATGTAGTTTTCTTATATGTCCTGATAGTGGTCCGATGCATCTTGCACAGGCTGTCGGTATACCAACTATAGCACTCTTTGGTCCTGCAGACCCAGCTTCGACAGGGCCTACAGGGGGAAAGAATATAATTATAAGAAAAGAGATTGAGTGCAGTCCCTGCAGGGATTATGACTGTTCCCATATTTCCTGCATGAAGGAAATTAGAGTAGATGATATCCTCGTGGCGATAAAGGAAATGAAGAAGAAAGGATGGATTAACCTGCTGGAATGAAGATAGCCCTTGTGAGGATGAGATATGTCCTGTATGGTGGTGCTGAAAATTATTTAACCCTCGTAGCTAATGAGCTCGTAACGCAGGGACATGAAGTACACATCTTTTCCCATAGATGGAAGGGTGATAATATATCGTTTATTTTTCATAATGTCCCTGTTGTTAAAGGTAATGCATTCCTGAGGGCTTTGAGCTTCGCAATAGGCTCTTATTTATTGCTTAAAAAAGAAAGATTGGATATAATAATCAGTTTTGATCGTATCCTTTATCAAGATATTTATAGAGCAGGGGATGGATGCCACAGGGAATGGCTCGAACAGAAGAAGAGGATAGAATCCCCCTTGAAGGCCTTTTTAGTAATGATAAATCCCTTTCATAGAACAATGCTCTACCTTGAAAAAAAAATTTATCAGGGAAATGGATCCAGAATGATAATTGCCAACTCATATAAAAGTAAAGAGGATATTTTGAGATACTATCAAACAGATGGGGGGAAGATAAATGTCGTTTATAATGGTGTTGACTCAATCCGCTTTAGTCCGTCTAACAGGAATCTGCATAGATATGAGACAAGAAAGAAATATAATATCGGGATTGATGAAACAGTTTTACTCTTTGTGGGGTCTGGATTCGAAAGGAAGGGATTGGGGTTTCTTTTAGAGGGGGTAAGCCTTCTGGAAAAAAGATGCAAGATGCAAGATTCAAGATACAAGGTATTAGTAGTTGGAAAAGGAGATTATGATTACTATAAGAAAATGGTCAGAGATTTAGGAATAGAAAAGGATATTATTTTTGTGGGCACAACAGATATGATTGAAAAGTTTTATGCGGCTTCGGATGTCTTTATTTTGCCCTCCATATATGATCCATTCAGTAACGCCTGTCTTGAGGCGATGGCGAGCGGTATCCCTGTGATTACAACAAAAAATAATGGGGCATCAGAGATTATTGAAAATGGTAAGAATGGATTTGTTATCGAGGACCCTTCCGATGTGGACGAAATCGCATCTAAAATAAGCCTCTTAATGGATCAAGATTTAAGGGAATCTTTCGGAAGAGATGCCAGAAAAAAGGCAGAGAGATTCACCATAGAGAATGCAGTTAAGAAAATGGTAGAGATATGCGATTATGGTTACCTCAGAGAATCCCCTAGATGTTGACAAAATAAAGAGGATCTTGATTGTGAGAAATGACAATATAGGAGATGTGGTACTTACAACACCTGCTATTGAGGCGCTGCGGAAACATTACCCTGATGCCTATATCGCGATTCTCGTTGCCGAGTATGCAAGAGAATCTATAGATGGTAATCCCCATCTTGATAAGATATATAGCTATCAGAAGGCAAAACATTCAGATGGCAGTAAATTAATTTCATGGTGGAGACAGTATAAAGTTATCAGGGAGATCAGGAAAGACAAGTTTGATTTAGCGATAGGGATAAGGAGCATCTTTTCACCTTCACAGGGGTGGTTAGTCTTCGCGAGCGGTGCACCGCTGAGACTGGGCCATTACCCGAAGAAGAGGAGGCACTTCTCTTTTTGCTACAATATATATGCCAATGAAACCCCTGATAAGACCCACGAGATTATAAGGTCTTTAGATATCCTCAGAAAGATAAATGTGGACATCGAAAAGAAAGATATTTTCTTCTTTGTTCCTGAAGAGGAGAAAAAAAGGGTAAGGGAATTTCTTGAAAGGAATAACCTAAAGAAAGGGAAAAGGCTTGTATGCCTTCATATAAGCGGAAGGATTGAAGAAGGAAGGTGGTGGGATCCCGTAAATTATATATCTCTCTCAGACTCATTGATGGAAAGAGGAGATATAGATCTTGCACTAAATTGGTCGCCGAAGGATGCCGCCCTCAGTGAAGAGGTCATCTCTAAAATAAAGAGTCGTCCTGTTGTTTTTGAATCAAAGGGCATTAAATCCTTAGGGGCCTTTCTTCGGGAATGTGACCTCCTTATTACATTGCAGGGTGGGGCAATGCATATCGCTGCTGCCTTGAAGACACCGACTATTGCTATATTTGATAAAACAGATCCTGATGTATGGCATCCATGGGGAGAAGATCATATAGTTCTTAAAAGGGGAAATAATCCTAACCTTGTTACTGTTAAAGATGTTATTGATGCTGTGAATAAAATGTTTGGGGAGAAACCTTGAAGAGGGATAGGGCAGTTCAATACTGTGATCTTGGGATAGAGCTATCCCTGAACCTTCTTATTTTTATACTCCCTTTCAGGCATGCTGCTACAATAAGGGGATTCTGTATCCTCTTCCCGTTATTATTATGGATAATAAAAATGTTCCTGCAGAAAAGATTACTCTTTTCAAGGACTCCTCTGGATCTTCCCATAGTGGCGTTCTTCCTATGGGGACTTACCTCCATCGTGACAGCAACAGATTTCAGATACAGTCTGGATGAGATCAGGGGAGAGATGGGGACGTATTTCCTGCTCTTCTATCTAATTGCGAATAACCTGCAGGATGAGGAAAGAATGAAGGGTATGATAAAGATCCTGATGTTAGGGGTATTTACTTTGAGTTTCTATGGCGTTATGGAATTTTTGCAGAGGGAGAATCGTTCTTTAACAGACGTGATCAAGATAAATTCATTAACTGTAGACTTGGGGGTCTATCTTGTACTGACTGTTCCTGTGATATTTATCCTTCATGGTTTATCCAATAGTATAAAGGAGAAGGTCTTTATATCTATAGTGATTCTTGTATCCCTATTTGCCCTTTATCTTACACATAACAGGGCTGCATGGGTTGCATTTATCGTACAGGTAATATTGCTCGCAGGCATTAAAAGGAAATGGAAGACTTTATCAGCTATTATTTTGATTGTTGTAACTTTAATAGTTATAGTTACCCTTACCTCTTTTAAAGACATATTGATCCACAGGGTTCCTGTTCTTTCAACAACAGGTGAAATGGTCGATAGAGAAACAGCTCAATCCAGACTGGTTATCTGGAAAGAGGGAATAGATAAGATTAAGGCCCATCCCTTTACAGGGATAGGATATGGTAGAGAGAGCTTCAAGAAGGCCTTTCCGGATAATCCTGTTATGCTGGGAGATAAAGGTTTGTGGCATTCCCATAATATATTCATAGAAATCGCCCTCGAGATAGGTGTCCCGGGGTTGATAATCTTTCTATGGTTGTTGTATTCTTTAACGAGAACGATTATAAAGGGAATGAAGACAACAGGTTTCGGAAAGGTCTTAATGACCTCTCTTTTTATTGTCCTGATAGGATTCTTAATCAGAAATCAATTCGATCACATATATATAGATGATACTGCACTTATGTTCTGGTTCCTTATGGGTATGGGGATGGCAATTATGTTGAAGGGAAAGAGTATGGAACTGAGGGAAAAGAGAATTGGATGATAGGAGGTAACCTGAAGTAATGGATAAGAAACACATAATAGAGATCCTGAATAATTTCCCTGAGAAAACCATCTTTGTTGTTGGAGACATCATAATGGATCAGTATATATGGGGGAGGGTAACACGCATCTCTCCGGAGGCCCCTGTACCGGTAGTGGATATGGAGGAAGAGAGCTTCCTTCTCGGAGGAGCTGCAAATGTTTTGAATAATATCATCTCACTCGGAAGTAAGGCGTTGATCTGCGGAGTAGTCGGTCATGACGACACAGGAAGAAAAGTAATCCATGAACTCAGAGTCAGGGGGATAGATACTGGCGGTATAATTGTTGACTCAAACAGACCAACAACTATAAAAACGAGGATCATAGCCCACAGCCAGCAGGTTGTGAGATATGACAGGGAGAAAAGGGATGAGATAAACCATAACAGCAGGGAGATAATTAAAGAATATTTAAAAAACAGACTTTCAGAAATCGATGCACTTATAATTTCTGACTACTGCAAGGGAGTTATAACGAAGGAGCTGGTCAGTGAAATAGTTTCCCTTGTAAATAGCAAGGGCCTGCCTATAGTAGCAGACCCAAAGGTCGGCCATTTTGATCTTTATAAAGGGATTACACTGATTACACCGAATACCCTTGAGGCATCAGACGGTTCAGGGGTCTATATATATGATAATAAGAGTTTAGAAATGGCAGGTAAGGCCTTAATTGAGAAGCTTGGGTGTAAAGCTACCCTTATTACTCGTGGTGAAGAGGGGATGACACTTATAGAGGATAATAGGGATATTACATACATTCCTGCTGTTGCTAAAAAGGTCTTTGATGTAACTGGAGCTGGCGATACCGTGATCGGGGTTATGGCATTAGCCATAGCGGCAGGAGCGACTCTGAAAGAAGCCGCCATTATTGCCAATCATGCCGCAGGGATAGTTGTAGGAAAGGTAGGGACCGCTGTTATTGGGATGGAGGAACTGAAGATATCTCTTCAGATTGACTGATGGAAGAGGGAAAATCCTCCTCAATCCCCCTTTGTAAAAGGGGGACTTAAGGGGGATTAATAAAAAATGAAGGCATTTATCACTGGAATAAACGGTTTTGTAGGAAGCCATATGTCTGAATTCCTTTTAGCAAAAGGCTATGAGGTATCCGGTCTCATTTTAGAAAGGAATAAGATAGAGAAGATTTCAGGGATAATCGATGAAATTCACCTATATGAGGGAGATGTTAAGAATTATGGACTCCTAAAGGATATTTTAGCAGAAAACCGTCCTGAAGAGGTTTACCATTTGGCAGGACTCAGTCATGTTCAACATTCCTGGAAGAATGAGTGGGAGACCTACAAAGTAAACTTTCTGGGAACCTATAACCTTCTTGAGGCCATAAAAGAGCTTGGTCTTAATACAAAGGTCCTTATAATTGGAAGTAGCGATGAATACGGGAGGGTCCCACAAGACAAGCTTCCCATACAGGAGGATTACCCTCTTATGCCCTTAAGTCCCTATGGCGTTAGTAAGGCATGTCAGGAGCTACTTGCCTTACGGTATGCAAGATCAGAAGGGATTCATATAGTGGCTGTAAGGGCTTTCAACCATACAGGTTCCAGGCAGGAACCATACTTTGTATGTTCGGATTTTGCTAAACAGATAGCAGAAGTTGAAAAGGGCTTAAGAGGGTCAGTGATCTATGTCGGAGATTTGAGTGCCGAAAGAGATTTTACCGATGTACGGGATGTGGTTGAGGCATATTATCTTCTCCTTAAGGAAGGGGAATCAGGGGATGTGTATAATGTCTGTTCAGGAAAGGGCTTCTCTATCAAATGGGTTCTTGATAGGCTTCTTACATTGACAGAGAAAATTATAAATATCAAGGAAGACCCAATAAGGCTGAGACCTGTAGACATAACTATGAGAATTGGTGATAACCGGAAGATCAAGGAGGCTACTGGATGGCAGCCAAGGGTTCCTCTGGAAAGGACCCTTGAAGACCTCTATAAATATTGGATGGAAAAGATAAGCGTCAAGACTCCTTGAATTTTTGAATAAAATACCGTATCCTTTTGAAAATGATATCAAAAGTAGATAAACCATGGGGGCATGAGATTATCTGGGCTTCGACTGGAAAATATATAGGAAAAATCCTGTATATAAAGAAAGGAGAGATGCTCAGTTATCAATATCATGAGATAAAAGATGAGACTATTTATCTCTATTCGGGGCTTATGGATGTTGAGATAGAGGATGGTAAAGAAAGAAAGAAGGTAACCCTCAATCCAGGACAAGGGATAAGGATTCCACCCCTTACTAAACACAGGATGGTAGCTATAGAAAACTGTGAGGTGTTAGAGGTATCAACACCGGAACTCTCTGATGTTGTGAGGTTGGAGGATATCTACGGAAGGGCTTCGGGTCATGAAAAGTAATCTCTTCGCTGTGATAATGGCAGGGGGGCAGGGGACTCGATTCTGGCCAAGAAGTAGACATAAGAGACCTAAACAACTCCTTGATATCGTTGGTTCAGAGTCTATGATCCGTCAAACAGTCGGTAGAATAACCCCCCTTATTCCTAAAGATCAGATATTTATTGTATCTAACGAAACACATGTTACTGAGTTAAGAAATCATATCCCTGACATCCCAGAAAGTAATGTTGTTGTTGAACCCGCAGGGAAGAATACGGCTCCGGCCATAGGTCTAACAGCTCTCTATATAAGAAGGATTAATCCAGAGGCTATTCTTGTGGTTTTACCTTCAGACCATCTTGTTGAAAAGGAAGATGTCCTCCGTAAGACAATAGAAAAGGCAGGACTAACTGCCGAAAAGGGTGAATTTTTGATAACACTCGGAATGAAGGTTGTAAGTCCTGAGACAGGATACGGTTATATCCAGATGGGAGACTCTATAGAGAGTTGCTTTTACAGGGTGAAAGCCTTTATAGAGAAACCTGGCAAAGAGAAGGCAGAAAAATTCATGAGGAACGGAGGATATCTCTGGAATAGCGGTATATTTATATGGAAGGTTGGTTTATTTCTTAAAATGATAGAGAAATATATTCCTGATCTCCACAGGGGACTCATGGCTATTGATAAAGTTATAGGGACTAAGAAAGAAAGAAAGACGGTCAGATCGATCTACGCTGGGTTAGAAAGTGTTTCTGTAGATTTTGGCATCCTTGAAAAAGCCAAAAATGTTGCCGTGATTCCATCCGATTTTGGATGGAATGATGTAGGGAGTTGGACGGCCCTTGATAGTATCTTTAAAAAAGGTCCCCATGGTAATATCGAACAGGCGAAGCATGTCTCAATAGATACAACCAATACCACAGTTTATAGCCCAAGAAAATTAATAGCTACTATCGGTATCAAAGATCTTATTATAGTTGAAACGGAAGACGCCCTATTGGTCTGCCATAAAGAAAGGGCTCAGGATGTAAAGAAATTAGTAGATAAACTGAAAGCTGATGGGTTGGAGGAATACATTTAATGAGTCCGGAGTTCAGAGTTTAGAATTTTGTGTAAAGTCTTCAAACTATATAAGGAGAGAATATAAATGAGGGTTCTTATAACAGGCATAACAGGAATGGCTGGTAGTCATCTGGCTGATTATCTTCTCGAAATGGGGGGAATAAAGATTCATGGAATAAGAAGATGGAGAAGCAGGACAGAGAATATAGAACATATTATGGATAAAGTTACGCTTCATGAATGCGAGCTTATGGATGCCTCATCTGTGAAAAAGGTTTTAAAGGATGTCAGGCCAGAGAGGATATACCACCTTGCTGCCCAGAGTTTTGTTCCTACAAGTTGGAACTCGCCATCTAATACCCTGATGAATAATATCATAGGTGAGTTAAATATCTTCGAGGCGATCAGGGAATTAGATTTAAAAGGAGTAAGGGTACAGATCGCCGGGAGTTCAGAAGAATATGGTTTGGTTTATGAGAATGAAACTCCTGTAAAAGAGACAAATTCTCTAAGACCGTTGAGCCCCTATGCGGTAAGTAAAATAGGACAGGACTATCTGGCTTATCAATATTATAAGAGTTACGGGATATATACTGTGAGGACAAGGGCCTTTAACCATACCGGACCTCGAAGGGGAGAAGTTTTTGTTACCTCCAGCTTTGCAAAACAGATCGCTTCTATCGAGAAGGGTCTCCAGAAACCGGTTGTGTATGTCGGCAGTTTGGAGGCAAAGAGAGACTTCTCAGATATAAGAGACATAGTCAAGGCATACTATCTGTCACTGGAAAAGGGTGAGGCAGGTGAAGTATATAATTTAGGCAATGATAGCGCCTACAGTATCCGTGAGGTTCTAGATATACTTCTCTCATACTCGAAGATAAAGGTATCAATAAAGGAAGACCCTGAAAGGATGAGACCTTCGGATGTCCCCCTCCTGGTATGTGACAGTACCAAATTCAGAAAAAAAACAGGTTGGAAACCAGAAATACCGCTTGAGAAGACACTCGAGGATTTGCTTAACTACTGGAGGGAAAGGATTTAGTCTGGAGTCTTGAGTCCAGAGTCTTGGGTCCAAAGAGATAATGTTCAGAAGTATTTTTGAAGTATTCAGGTACAGGGTCCTTATACAGACCCTCGTGTTGAGGGAGCTGAAATCGAGATACAGGGGTTCCTTCCTTGGTTTCTTATGGTCTTTTTTAAACCCCCTTTTTCTCATGGTTGTCTATACTCTTGTATTTTCTGTTTATATGAGGAACCCCATGGAAGGCTATCCTGCATTTCTTTTCTGCGGGCTTCTTCCATGGCTGTGGTTTTCTACATCTATAATACATGGTGCGGCGTCTATCAGAGATGGAGGACATCTCATAAAGAAGGTGGTCTTCCCTGCCGAGATTCTTCCTGTAGTGGCAGTCCTCTCCAATATGATAAATTTCCTCCTAAGTCTACCGATCCTTTTTCTTTTTCTTTTAATTTTTAAGATACCGATATCACTATCTATTCTTCTTTTTCCAATCCTTTTAGTGATCCAGTTTATTCTCACAACAGGGCTCACATTTTTCTTATCTGCCTTGAATGTGCACCTGAAAGATATAGAACAGATACTTAATAATCTCCTTATGCTCGCCTTTTTCCTTACCCCAATCCTTTATCCAGTGACCTTTATTCCTGAAAAATACAGGGATTTTTTTTTAATACTTAATCCCCTTTTCCCACTGGTGACGTCTTACCAGGATATACTCTTCAACGGAAGATTACCAAATGTTATTGGACTTAGCTATCTCGTCTTTATTTCCATACTGGTATTCTTTATAGGTTATTCAGTCTTTAATAAGTTCAGGGACACCTTTGCCGAAGAGGTTTGATCCATCGACAGGCTCAGGATGCTATAATGGTTGCGATTCAGATTGATAAAGTATCAAAGAAATTCAGAAAATACACTAATAAGGAAATCTCTACCATTAAAGATCTATTTGTAAGGGGAATCTTCAGGAAAGACACCTTTGAAACAGAAATCTTCTGGGCCCTCAGAGATATAAGTTTTGCCATTCCCAATGGTAAGATGGTAGGGATAATAGGGAGTAATGGGTCTGGTAAAAGCACACTCCTGAAGCTTTTAGCAGGTATCATGGGACCTACCACAGGGAATATCAGAATAAACGGAAGGATATCAGCCCTCATAGAATTGGGAGCAGGATTTCATCCTGAACTCAGTGGAAGGGAAAATATCTTTATAAATGGTATTATCCTTGGACTTTCAAAGAAGGAAATCCAGGATAGATTCAACAATATAGTAAAGTTTGCAGGACTGGAGGATTTTATTGACAGTCCTGTTAAAACCTATTCCTCAGGTATGTATATGAGGCTCGGATTTGCCATCGCTATAAATGTTGATCCGGATATATTGCTCATAGATGAAATACTGGCAGTGGGTGACGAGGAGTTTCAGCATAAATGCCTTAACAAGATAAATGAATTTAAAAGAAGGGGGAAAACTCTGGTTTTTGTATCCCATGACCTTGGCTCTGTTGAGAGATTATGTGATGAGGTAATCTGGCTTGCGAATGGCGTTTTAAAGGCAAGCGGTCTCCCAAGGATGGTTATAGATAAATATACTGATTATGTTGCAAGTTTTGAAGAAGAGAGGGCCTTTGAAAACCATCAGAGAGCTCTGGATGAACTAAGGAAAGATAGCCCTAACAGGTGGGGGACGAAAGAGGTAGAGATAACAGGCGTTAAACTTACAGATGGTAACAAAAAGGAAAAATACCTCTTTGAATATGGGGAACCCATAAAAATAGTTCTTAACTATAAGGCGAATAAAAGGATAGAAGATCCTGTATTCGGTATAGGCATCTTTAGGGATGATGGTGTATGCGTATACGGGACGAATACAGCAATTGATGGTTTTTCGATTGATGCTATAGAGGGAATAGGAAATGCTGTCTTTTCTATCGAGAAGGCTAACCTTGTCGAAGGATCCTACCTCCTCGATGTAGCTGTACATAAAAGGGACGGACTGCCTTACGATTATCAGAGCAGACTTTATTCCTTTATCATCAGGTCTAAGGTTAAAGACATAGGGATTTACAGACCAGATCATAGCTGGTCGATGATTAGTGATGAGGTATGAATGATAGATCCTTCGAAGAATCTCAGGACAGGGATGAGACCAAAAGGTAAGACCCTATCGGTAAACGATATAATGGAGCACCTCAGAAAGGAGATTAAGAGAAAGCAAGAGGAAGGTTTCTATACAAGGGATGAAGGGAAGGAATTCCTGGAACATAGTGCCGCCCTTATGAGGGATGTCAAGGAGAAGATGGATGAACTGATAGGCATCATAAACCAGATATGGGATCCAACAGTTGACAGAGAGATCACCTCGCACAGGCCTTATATAGGGAAGTTAATCGTCCTCGCAAAAAAAATAATCAGGGCTTTCTCAAGGCCTGTATTTAAGGTTATGCTTCAGGGACAGAAGGAACTGAACCAGCACCTTGTTAAGCTCATGACAGTCCTCATTAATTATCTGAACCCATCCCTCCAATCAATAAGGGATAACATTAAAGACCTTATGGGTAGTTATGAGGAACTGGGGATAAAGTACCTCGACACGATCAAGAGTCATAACGAGCTTTATAAAAGTCATCTCAATATCCTCGATTCATTCAACATACAGCAGAGGAAATTAGAAGAAGTTCTCACAGGCATAAACAGGATACAGGATACAAGATACAGGATGCAGGATACAAAACTTAAAACCGAGGCCCCCTCATTTCATCTTGATGATAAGAGCTATCTCCTTTTTGAGGAAAGATACAGGGGTTCGAAGGAGGATGTTAAGGAGAAGCAGAGGATTTATATCGATTATCTTAAAGGTAGCGAGAAGGTATTGGATATAGGATGTGGTAGGGGTGAGTTCCTGGAACTCCTTAGGGAAGGAGGTATAGACTCCTATGGGATCGATACGAATGAGATTATGGTTTCCCTATGTAAGGAGAAAGGGCTTAAGGTGATAAAAGGAGACGGGGTGGATCATCTGAGATCATTAGAAGATGATTCCCTCGGTGGAGTATTTGCCGCTCAGGTTGTTGAGCATCTTGAGACAGAAGATCTTATTGAGATAATAAGGCTGACCCACAGTAAGCTAAAAACAGGCGCAACCTTTATCGCAGAGACGATCAATCCCTTATGCCTGACTACCTTTTCAGGTCCTTTCTATCTCGATCTTACCCATATAAAGCCCATCCATCCACAGGCACTGGTCTTTCTTATAGAGATGGCAGGATTCAGGAATGTAGAAATAAAATATACCTCACCATACCCCGAAGAGATGAAGTTACAGCAGGTGGATTTCTTCCATAAGCTGAAGAAATTTGAAGATGCCTTTCTGAATATAGTCAATAATAATATAAACAGGTTGAATGAGCTCCTCTACGGCTATCAGGAATATGCGGTTATAGGTAAAAAATAAGAGTTTACAGTTCACTGTTCACCGTTCACAGAAGTTATAATATATGGCCAGTGTCTTAGTTGACGGATATAATCTCCTCGGTATTTTCCATAAGAACCTTGAAAAGGCGAGAGAGAGTCTCATAGACAGTCTTGGAAATTACTGTGATATAAAAGGGCATGATCTAACTATCGTCTTTGATGGGTGGAAGGAAGGCGAACCTTTCGAGACTAGATTCGAGCATGGCAGGGTTACTGTAATTTACTCAAGACTTGGAGAGAAGGCGGATGCTGTAATAGAGCGAATACTGAAGGAAAAAGAGAGGGCATGGATAGTGATTACCTCTGATAGGGAGGTAGCAGATTTTGCCTGGAGTATGGGCTATGCATCAGTAGGCTCTCAAGAGTTTGAAAGGAAATTAGAGTCATCAATCCAGAAGAGGTCTTTAGATGTCTTGAATCAAATTCAGGATGAAGAAGACTATATAAAGTATCACAAAAAAGGAAATCCAAGACAGCCGAATAAAAGGCAGAAACTAAAACTCAAGGCCCTCGAGAAGCTTTAGTACTTCCTCCAGTTTCTCCTTTAGCCAATGTTTCTATGGCAATTAACTACAATATCGATAAATATTAATAAATGTAGTTAAAATGTAGCTAATCATGAGTGTCGTCAGGAAGACCTTGAGAAAGGCTGTATCTTATCTTGACAAGCTTCTCTCAAAATGGAAAAGTTATATTAAGAACTATATTAAAGAAAATATTCGCGAGGCAAAAATATCGTGGAGTTAAATAGAACTGTCCCAATTAATTTCCCTATTGAACTTTTGAACTTTTGTACTTGAGAAGGGCAGGGAAGGAAATTAAATAGAACCGTCACAACAAATTAAGGTTCAAGGGGCGGTCAGCGGTAAGCTTCTTTCCGGTACAACACGCGGTGAATGGTTACGGTTTTCGACTGGTCGTCTATGTTATAGATGATTCGATATTTTCCGACTCGAAGCCTGTACCCGTCAACACCTTTAAGTTTCTCAGTTTGGTGCTGTCGAGGCTCTGCGGCGAGCGATTTGATTTTATGATTAAGAACAGCGAGGTCCTCTGGATGAACAGAACGCAGATCCTTTTCAACCGTCGGTTTGGCGAGGAGAACGTACATCAGAAGCGTTTGGACTTTTTTAAGCGCGATTCAATTTCCGAATATGGGACGGATGTTTCTCGGACAACCGATAAGAAGGCTTTTTTATCCTCGATATCCTCAAGGGCATGGAGAAGCTTTTTGTATTCCTTGATATCTAAGATAACAGCCTTCTTTCTTCCCTTTTCGTCGGTTATGTATTGAGTGTGACTTTTCATAGGTAGATGATACTTATTATTCTTGTGGATGTCAAGATAAGTGAAAAAGAAAGTTCCGAGAGACAATGTATCAGATAGAACTGTGTGACTTTGGCGCTTTTGCTCTTTTGTACCTGAGAAGGGCAGGGAAGGGAATTAAATATAACCGTTACGATTAATTCTTAACAGCAAGCCCCACCATTTCGATCAGTTTCTTTAATTCAACCGCCATTGGAATCAACGCAGGCGTTTGCCCGCCGTGAACTACGGTTTTTCCTTGCCCCTTCTGATAGCGAAAAAAAAATGAACAGTGAAGCGACTATCGTTAAAGCAATAATAAAAGAAGAGTTAAACATTATGGCAACCTCCTTTTCGTTTATCTGCTATATTGAGTTCTGGTTAAAAAACTATCACTTTTGACAATTTCTGTCAACGAAAATTACAGAAAGCACACCGCACTGCACATTTCGTTGCAGGGGCAATCTGGGATAAGCCTTGACAGGAGGTGATCATTTCCTTACACTAAAAGTAAGGAAAATAGTTCCTTACCGGGAGGCAGCGATGATAGTCGCAAAAGTGACATCCAAAGGCCAGATAACTCTGCCCAACAAAGTCAGGGACAAACTCGGGGTGC
>JACRGW010000092.1 GCA_016212195.1 Nitrospirota bacterium | reverse complement strand
GGCAAGACAGGCAGATGGAGCCGTTGTGGCCCAATATGGAGATACAATTGTTCTCGCCACCTGTGTATCTTCTAAGAAAGTTAAAGAAGAAGTAGATTTCCTTCCTCTCACAGTTGATTATCAAGAAAAGGCTTATGCAGCAGGAAAAATTCCAGGCGGTTTCTTCAAGAGAGAGGGACGACCTACAGAGAAAGAGATCCTCACATCAAGACTTATAGACAGGCCTTTAAGACCCCTCTTCCCTGAAGGGTTTTACGATGAAAGCCAGATTATCCTGTCTGTCCTTTCTTACGGAGAAGAGAATATCTCAGATATTTTAGGAATAATAGGTGCATCTGCTGCACTTACTATTTCTTCTATCCCTTTCCTCGGTCCTGTTGGGGCTGTCAGAATAGGAAGAATCGGTGAAGAATTTATTATAAATCCTGACTTAAAAGAGACTGAAGAGAGTAATCTCAACCTTATCGTTGCAGGCACATCCGATGCTGTCATAATGGTAGAAGGAGAGGCAAGAGAAGTTTCTGAGACTGTTATGCTCGAGGCCCTCGATCTTGCACATCAGGAAATCAAGAGGATAGTCAACCTCCAGTTAAAATTGAGAGATAATGTAGGCAAGAAAAAGATTAATGTAATACCCACGAAGGTGGGAGATGAATTACGGGAAAAGGTGAAGACTGTCACCCTTAAAAGGATGAGGGAGGCGATTCTTATTCCCGATAAACTTCATAGACAGGGAACCTTAGATCTTATCCTTCATGAGGCAATAGAAACCATAAAATCGGAGACCCCGAACCTGGCTCAGGGTAATATTCAAGATCAACCCTCAAAGAGGGACATCGAAAGAGAAATAAATATTGCCTTTAAGCAAACCGAAAGGGAAGAGGTAAGAAAGACAATACTTGAAAGAGGTATCAGGGCAGATGGTAGAAGCCCGGCGGATATCCGTTCTATAAGGTGTGAGGTAGGGGTATTACCGAGGACACATGGATCGGCACTATTTACGAGAGGGGAGACGCAGTGTCTTGCGGTAGTTACCCTCGGAACATCTGAAGATGAACAGAGAATCGATGCCTTGGAAGGTGAATCTACAAAGACCTTTATGCTCCATTACAACTTCCCTCCTTTCAGTGTTGGGGAGGTAAAACCCCTGAGGTCTCCAGGCAGGCGTGAAATAGGTCACGGAGCCCTTTCCGAGAGGGCACTTAAACCTGTAATTCCTCCAAAAACCGAATTTCCTTACACCCTCAGGATTGTATCAGACATATTAGAATCTAATGGCTCCTCTTCGATGGCGACTGTATGTGGAGGGACCCTTGCGCTTATGGATGCAGGTGTTCCAATAAATGCCCCTGTAGCAGGAATAGCTATGGGTCTCATTAAAGAAGATAATAAAGTAATTATCCTTTCAGATATCCTTGGGCTTGAGGATCACCTGGGAGACATGGATTTTAAGGTTACAGGGACAGAAAAGGGGATCACAGCATTTCAAATGGATATGAAGATTGCAGGTATTTCGAGGGAAGTAATGGAAAAGGCCCTTGAACAGGCAAGGGAGGGAAGACTTTATATTCTAAAAAAGATGCTCGAGACTATTCCTACACCGAGAACAATGCTTTCTTCTCATGCCCCAAGAATATACACAATGCAGATAAAAACTGAGAAGATCAGGGATGTAATAGGAACAGGTGGAAAGGTGATAAGAGGTATTATTGAACAAACAGGAGTAAAGATCAATATTGATGATACAGGTCTTATAAATATTGCATCTATTGATGAGGTATCTGCTGAGAAGGCGATAGAGATAATAAATGGTATTGTAGCTGAAGCTGAGGTGGGAAAGATATATGATGGAAAAGTAAAGAAGATCATGGATTTCGGAGCATTTGTAGAGATACTTCCAGGAACTGAAGGACTACTGCATATCTCCCAGATATCCGAACATAGAGTATTGAGGGTGACCGATGAGATGAAGGAGGGCCAGATAATACCGGTGAAGGTTATAGAGATAGATAAACAGGGAAAGATACGGCTCAGCAGGAAGGCAGCCGTAAAAGAAAGTCCCCAGGTGAAGACATCAAAATAATTTAAGAGAAATTTCTTAATGCAAGGAAATGAGGTAGGGATGCCTTATTTCCTTTTTTTGTTTAACGACTAATCAGCCCATTTGTATTCCCATTTCAGTGGGAATGACTGAAGGAAGAAGATGTTCAGAAAAGACGTCCTCGATAACGGAATTAGGGTAGTCTCTGAGACAATACCTGTCTCTCACTCTGTATCTATAGGTATCTGGGTGATGGTAGGCTCAAGAGATGAACCTAAGGAGAAGAACGGAACATCCCATTTCCTTGAACATATGTTCTTTAAAGGCACTGAAAGGAGAAGTGCAAAGGATATAGCAATTGAGGTTGATTCCATCGGAGGAGAACTTAACGCCTTTACATCACGGGAGGAAACTACATTCTATGCAAGGACACTCGATGAACACCTGCCTATTGCCTTAGATATTCTCTCGGATATTTTTATCCATTCGGTTTTTGACCTGCAGGAGATAGAAAAAGAGAAGAGGATAATACTCGAAGAGATTAAGATGGTAGAGGATACCCCTGACGACTACGTTCATGATCTGTATTACAAGACCGCATGGAAGGATAATCCACTGGGACAACCGGTTCTTGGTAGGAAAGAGGTAATAGAGTCTCTCAAAAAGGAGAACCTTATAGACTATATAGAAGGTTATTACTATCCTGAGAATATCGTGATCTCAGCTGCTGGGAATTTAAATCCTGATAGTCTCCTACGGTATTTAGATGAAACCTTCGGGAGGTTGAAGAGGAATAAACACTTAAATAATAAGATTCTGCCAAGATTTGTTGGAAATGTATATGGAAAGAAAAAAGGGCTTGAGTCTGTACATCTCTGTATTGGGGTAGAGGGACTTAAATATACGGATGAAAATAGATACAGCTTTCTTATCCTTAACTCAATCCTTGGAAACAGTGTAAGTTCAAGGCTCTTTCAGGAAATTAGGGAGAAGCGTGGCCTTGCCTATGCTATCTTTTCCTACGCAGCTTCCTACAGGGATACCGGAATGCTTACAGTATACGCTGCTACTGACTCCTCAAAGGTAAGGGAGGTGATAGACCTGATTCTAAAGGAATTCATAAGTCTTAAGAAAGATATTGTCTGCAAAGATGAATTAAGGAAGGCGAAAGAACAGCTAAAAGGAAACCTCATACTGTCCTTAGAAAGTACAATAAATAAGATGACCCAGATAGCAAGACAGGAGATCTATTTTAGCAGGAATTTTACTATAGAGGAAATACTCCATAATATAGATGCAGTAACTTCAGAGCAGGTTCAGAGGATTGCCCATAGTCTCTTCAGAAAGGATTCGATAGCCCTTACCACATTGGGACCCGTCACGATTAAAGAAATACCAACACCATAGAATAGCCGATAAAAGACTTGAAATCCTTCAGAACCTGTGAGATAATTTTATTATAAATCTTTCGATACACTCAGGGTAACAAATGTTGATATGAAACTCCTTACCACTTATAAGGGGATTCTTCTGACCCTTACCATATTCATTTTTTCTTCAATATGTAACCTGCCAGATAGTTCAGCATCAAAACAGAGGCTTAATGTAACTTGGAATCCGGATACAGGCCATCCGATAAAGATTGGGGTATCATCAATGATTACACCGGTAGATACCGTAAAGTACTATCAGGAGATAATCGATTATATTGGAGAGCGAATAGACCGACCGGTTCAGATGATTCACAGAAGGACATACAAAGAGATGGATTCGTTACTTAAGAACGGTGATGTCAAGGTCGCATTTGTCTGTTCACTTTCTTATATTAAAGATCAGGAAGAATTCGGGGCTAAACTACTTGTTGCCCCGGTTGTGAATGGCAGGACAACATATCACTCCTATATAATTGTTCATAAGGATGACCCCATAAATTCCTTCGCCCAGCTGAAAGGAAAGGTCTTTTCATTTACAGACACAAGGTCAAACTCAGGGAGATTATATCCTGTGTATCTTTTAAAGACAATGGGAACAACACCGGAGAAGTTTTTTAATAGGTACATCTACAGTTACAGCCACAATAAGTCTGTTGAACTTGTTGCCAAGAAGGTTGTTGATGGTGCAAGTGTTGACAGCCTTGTCTATGAATATATGTTAAAAAATGACTCCCCCTATGCAAAGCAGACGAGGATTATTAAGCGTTCACCCCCATTCGGGATACCGCCTGTAATAGTAACAAGAGATATAAATCCTGAACTTAGAAATAAGATAAAGAATGCCTTTTTGCATATAAATAATGATCCAAAGGGCAGGGCAATTCTTGATGCTATGATGATAGATGGATTTGTTACTATAAATACTAAAGATTATGACACTATAAGGGTGATGGAAAGGGCAATTAAAGACACTGTAGTGGCAGTAAAGAGGGAAAGGGAAAAACAGACCGTATATATTGGTGTGATACCGAGGGATAATCCACGGATACTTTATGAAAAGTATCAGCCTCTTGTTGATTACCTCTCTGAAAGAACCCCTTACTCCTATGAACTTGTCCTGAAGAAAAATTATGAAGAGACTGTGAGGGCTTTCGGTAATGGGGAGATAGATATTGCGTTGCTCGGACCATTGACATACCTCGAAGCCCATAAAAGATATGGTGCTATCACTATCCTGAAGCCAAAAGGAATAGATAACACCGCTACCTATAAGAGTGTATTAATAAAGAGGAGAGACTCACCATTAAAAGAGGCGTCAGAACTTAAGGGCAGGGCGGTTGCCTTTTCAGCCTCCAAGTCAACATCAGGAAATCTTATGCCAAGGTATCTCCTGGCTAATTCAGGGATACATCTAAGTGAACTCAGAAGTTATACAAATTTCGATTATCACGACTCTGTTGTTAAGGCTGTCCTTAAGGGACAATATGACGCTGGAGCTGTGAGGGATTCAGTGGCGAGGAGATATATAAAACTCGGAATTGAGATAATAGCTGAATCTATGCCTATACCTACGGGCCCTATAGTTGTGAGACCTGATATGAAGCTTTCTGTAAAAGAAGACATTAAGAAGGCGCTTCTCGAATTAGACCCCCGTAACACACGATACCAGACGATACTTAATAAACTTGATGATGATTATAAAAATGGTTTTACAGAAACCTCAGATAACGATTATGAAGACATAAGGGTAAAGATTAATGCAGTACCAAAAACATGTGGGAAGGGATGTCATCCGAAGATAAGGTTATAAAAAGAGGCTTAGGCCTTCAGTATAAGTTTATATTGATTACAACATTTGCGATTATCCTTCAGATGGGACTTATAGGTTATATAACCGTTGAGAGAGAAAAAGGCATACTGTATAAGGAGGTAGAAAGACAGGGAAGATTACTCGGAGAGACCCTTGCCATACCTATAATAAATGACCTGATATACGAAAGAGTTGGACTTATTGAAGAAGGTGGCCTTCTTGATAACTATGTTATGGAGATATTCAACAGGCGGGATGTGGATCTGGTTTATATTGCAATCCTCAATGAGGAAGGGAAAGTGATATCACATAATAACATTAAAGAGTATGGAAAGATCTACTCTGACATATTAACAAAAAGGTCCTTTGAATCTGATAATATCGTAATCCAGCGTATCACATATAATGGAAGACCAGCAATAGATTTCGGTGTTCCACTTTCTATAGGTAAGAAGAGGTGGGGGACGCTGAAGTTTGGAATCTCCATTGAAAAAATGGAAATAGAGATTATTGCTATGGTTAAAAAGATTGTGATCCTCACCCTATTTTTTATAGCTATAGGGTTTTCAATCATACTTTTATTGAGCAGAAGGTTTATAAGCCCCATTACATACCTTGCAAATATCATGGAAAAGACGGGTAAGGATTATCTTAATATCAGGGCTGATGTAAAGGGTTATGACGAGCTTGCCATACTTGGTGAAAAATTTAACAGTATGATAGGAAGAATAAGGCAGGCTAACGAAGAGCTTAAAAAGACCCATGAAAAGATGGTCCAGTCAGAAAAGCTTGCTTCTATAGGTATCCTTGCTTCTGGTGTTGCCCATGAAATAAACAATCCTCTCAGTGGGATTTTCAACTGTCTCCAGATGTTGAAACAGAGCAGTAGCAATCCTGACTTAAAGGAAAAATATCTGAATCTTATAAATGAAGGACTCGAGAGGATTGAAAGTACGGTAAACAAACTATTATGGATGTCAAGGAAAGACGAACACAAACCTGTTAATCTAAATTTAAAGTATTCTGTAGATGAGATTTATTCCTTTATTGATTATAGGCTTAAGAAAAATACGATTAAATATTTAGCAGAGATTGAAGATAGTCTTGTTATGTTCGTTGATCCCCACGATTTTCAGCAAATGATGCTGAACCTTTTCATCAATTCTATTCAATCAATGCCTGAAGGTGGCAACCTGATAGTAAAAGGGTATAAAGAAAATTCAAAGATAATGTTAGAAATAATAGATACAGGTGAAGGGATTACAGAGGAGAACACATGTAAGATATTTGATCCTTTCTTCACAACAAAGCCCCCCGGAGAGGGGACAGGACTTGGACTCTGGTTGACCTACGAAATTATAAAAAATTATAATGGTGAGATTTCGGTAGAAAGTGAGGTAGGGAAAGGGAGTAGATTTATTTTGAGCTTTCCGTCAAGTGAGACATGAGCAGTGCTCATAAAATGTCATTCCCGCGAAAGCGGGAATCCAGAAAGGGGCAAAAGGACTGGATTCCTGCCTCCGCAGGAATGACGATTTAAAAGGTATCCGTATGAAAGAAACGATTCTCTTAATTGAAGATGAGAAGCTGATGAGGGTTACCCTTGAGGATGCCCTTAAGTCCTCAGGTTATGATGTTTTCTCCTTCGAAAATGGCAGAGATGCGATAGATGCCTTAAGGGAGAGCTACTTCAGTATAGTTGTAACAGATGTGAGACTTCCTGATGCAGATGGTCTTGAGATACTTAAAAATATTATTGAGAACAAAAAAGATACACAGGTGATCCTGATGACCGCCTTTGGCAGTATAAAGGATGCAGTTGAGGCAATGAAACTCGGCGCCTTTGATTACATAACGAAACCGTTTTCATTAGATGAGTTTCTTCTTATAATAAAGAGGGCGCTGGATGTAAAAAGCCTTAAAGATGAAAATATCAGACTTAAAAAAGACATCGTCAAATACTACTCTTTCCCGAATATAATTTGTGAAAGCACAGAAATGAAAAATGTTTTCTCATTGGTAGAAAGGGTTTCTGAATCGGATTCGACTGTTCTTATACTTGGTGAAAGTGGGACTGGTAAGGAACTCATAGCAACGACAATCCACTACCAGAGTAAAAGGAAGGATAAACCATTGATTAAGGTTAACTGCTCGGCACTACCGGAAGGTCTTATAGAGAGTGAGTTATTCGGGCATGAAAAGGGTGCATTTACTGGTGCGATAAAGAGAAAGCCGGGTAGGTTTGAGCTTGCCGATGGTGGTACAATCTTCCTCGATGAGGTTGGAGATTTGCCCCTTTCCACTCAGGCAAAGCTGCTAAGGGTAATACAGGAAAGGAGATTCGAAAGGGTTGGAGGGACAGATACATTAAATGTAGACGTAAGGATAATTGCTGCAACAAATAAAGACCTTGAGGAAGAGGTTAAAAAGGGAAGGTTCAGAGAGGACCTCTATTACCGTCTTAACGTAATACCGATAACACTTCCTCCATTAAGAGAGAGGAAAGAAGAAGTCCCCTATCTTATAGATTTCTTTTTAGATAAACATAGAAATAAACTATTTAAAAACACACATTTCTCAAAAGAGGCGGTTGGTACACTCCTTAATTATAACTATCCAGGAAATGTCAGGGAACTTGAAAATATTGTCGAAAGATGTGTAACCCTTTCTATCTCAGATGTGATCAAGAAAGATGACCTTCCCTCCTTTATCTTTAAAAAAACAGAGGATAAAAAACAAGGTTCACTTTCTTATATAGCAGCGGAGGCAGAAAAAGATCATATCATCAGGGTTTTGAAGATCACAAAGGGAAACAGAACAAAGGCTGCCGAGATACTCGGAATAAGCAGAAAAACGCTCTGGGAGAAGATGCATGCCTACGGAATTGAATTATGATTTTTCAGTTAATGTAATGACAGAAGTAGTTACTTAAATGTAACAGCCCTGATTTTTTCCCCAAATAACAGAATTCTCTTTTAAATACAATTAGTTGATGTTTTTCCTGTTATTCCCCTGTTTCCTCCAAGTAACAAACTTTAGAATGTAAATCCATTAAAATCCAATAGCTTATAAGTGGCATGGAAGTTGCCTAAATAAGGAAGTGATTCTGAATTTTATGTATGAAAGGAGGGGGCTTATGAAAAGGTTTTTAGTTGTATGTTTCGTACTTATGCTTGTTTCTGTATCAGCTGCAGCAGAAAAGAGTCTTATTGAGATGCATAAGGATGCAGGCAAAAAGAGCAACAAGGAATGTCTTGCATGTCATGCCAAAATTAAAAATGATGTTCCGCTCAATAAAAAGTTCAAAACATTTCACAGAGTACATCTTGAATCAAAACTCTCAACGCCAAAAAAATGCGATGATTGCCATCAGTCGGTTGATTTAAGGGAAGGCTCTGCCGCAGCATTAAGGAAGCAGGTTGACCCGCAGCTTTGT
>JACRGW010000086.1 GCA_016212195.1 Nitrospirota bacterium | reverse complement strand
TTACCCTCGATCAGGGTACAGGCGTTGTACATACTGCACCAGGTCATGGCGAAGAAGATTATGAGATGGGTTTAAAATACGGTCTCGATATATACAGCCCTGTTGATGAAAAGGGAAGATTCACAGATGATGTCCCAGATTTTTCAGGACAGTCTGTATTCAAAGCGAATCAGGAGATAATTGATAAACTGAAGGAGAAGGGTTCACTCCTCTACGAAGAAAGAATAGTCCATTCCTATCCCCATTGCTGGAGGTGTAAAAACCCTGTGATCTTCCGGGCAACAAACCAGTGGTTCATCTCCATGGATAAGGAAGGACTGAGGGAAAAGGCACTGAAAGGTATTAATAGTGTAAGATGGATACCTTCCTGGGGTAGAGACAGGATTTATGGGATGGTTGAGAACCGTCCTGACTGGTGTATCTCGAGGCAGAGGTCATGGGGAGTACCTATAACAATCTTTTCATGTAAGAAATGTGGTGAGTATCTTATGGACAAGTCGCTGGTAGATTATGTGGCTGATATAATAGAGAGGAAGGGGGCAGATATATGGTTTACAGAGGATGAGAAAACGCTTCTTCCTGATGGGACTAAATGTCCTAAATGTGGTTCAGTGGAATTCAGGAAAGAGATAGATATACTCGATGTGTGGTTTGACTCCGGTGTAAGCCATTCAGCGGTGCTACAGACAAGACAGGATTTAAGATGGCCAGCAGACCTCTATCTCGAGGGGAGCGACCAGCACAGGGGATGGTTCCAGAGTTCTCTCCTCGCCTCTCTCGGTACAGGTAGCGACATGCCTTATAGATCAGTCCTTACACACGGTTTTGTTGTAGACGGAGAAGGGAAGAAGATGTCAAAATCCGCAGGCAATGTAATAGCACCTCAGGAGGTCATAAGCAAACACGGTGCAGAGATATTGAGATTATGGGTTTCTGCAGAGGATTATAAAGAAGATGTGAGGATCTCCTCGGAGATACTAACGAGGCTTGTTGAGGCATACAGAAAGATAAGGAATACCTGCAGGTACCTTCTTGGGAATCTCTATGATTTTGATCCTCTTTCACAGTTTTCAGAAGAAGACCTCCTCGAGATAGACTGCTGGGCCCTCGCAAGATTACAGAGGCTTACAGGAAAGGTGCTCAAAGGGTACAGGGATTATGAGTTCTATACAATATTCCACTCTATATATAACTTCTGCACTGTGGATATGAGTGCCACCTATCTCGATATCCTTAAAGATAGGTTATATACATTCAGGGCAGACTCTCTTGAAAGGAAGAGCGCCCAATGGACGATGTACAGAATCCTTACAACACTCACGAAACTTATGGCACCTATCCTCTCTTTCACGGCAGAAGAGATCTGGAGGTATATACCAAGAACATCTTCAGACGAAGAGAGTGTCTTTCTTTCTAAATTTCCCGAGGTAGAAGAAAGATTTTTAAATGATTCCTTTGAGCAGAGGTGGCAAAGGTTACTCATGATAAGGGATGAGGTCAATAAGTCCCTCGAGATCTCAAGGAAGAATAAAATGCTTGGTTCATCCCTTGAGGCAAATGTGAGTCTTTATCTTTCAGAAGATCTCTATAACCTCCTTTCTCCATTTAAGGACTTCCTCCCTGCCCTCTTCATAGTTTCAGGGGTCTCTATCAAGACTGATTCAAAAGGGCATGAAGAGGCCTTTGTGAGTGAAGAGATGAAGGGACTGAGCGTCCTTGTTAAGAAGGCAGAAGGCAAGAAATGTGAGTGGTGTTGGAACTACAGTATGGATGTCGGGAAGGACAAAGAACATCCTATGTTATGCCCCCGCTGCCTCGGAGCCCTGAAATGAATAAGTATTTCCTTTCAGGTTCTATAGCACTCGTTGTTGTTATAACTGATCAGATCACGAAATCCATAATCAAAGCAAATATACCACTATATAAATCGATACCTGTGGTAGATGGATTCTTTAATATCACCCATGTAAAAAATACCGGTGGTGCCTTCGGTATCCTATCAGGTATGAACAGCCTTTTTTTCATAATAGCCTCGTCTATAGCCCTCCTTATTGTCATAGTGTATCTTATTAGATTACCAGAAAACAACCTCTGGCTTATTACCTCACTCTCACTTATCTCAGGAGGTGCTATAGGTAATATGATAGACAGGGTGAGGTCTGGTGAGGTTATAGACTTTATCGATCTCTTTTATGATAGATTTCACTGGCCTGCCTTCAATATCGCTGATTCTTCAATAACGATAGGGGTATTTATTCTTTTCATAAACCTGCTAACTTTCAGAAAGGAGAAATAACTTGTATCCCATACTCTTCAAGATTGGTCCACTCACAATCCATACCTATGGAGTGATGCTTGCAGCGGCCTTCTTTCTCGCCCTCGCACTTGCAGTCAAACAGGCAAGGAGAGAAGGGGTTGCTCCTGAAAGGATTGTCGATCTCGGTCTATATCTACTTGTGGCTGCAATTGTAGGTTCCCGCCTCCTCTTTATACTTACAGACCTTCAGTATTATATAGAGAATCCTTTAAGGATATTTATGATCTGGGAAGGTGGACTTGTCTTCTATGGCGGACTTATCCTCGGTATCCCGGCAGGTATCTATTATATAAAACGGCAAAACCTACCTTTATGGAAAGTAGGAGATATTATTGCCCCTTCGGTTTCTATCGCACAGGCAGTAGGGCGCCTCGGATGTTTTTCTGCTGGATGTTGTTATGGGAAGCCAACGACTCTGCCCTGGGGAGTAATATTCAGAGATCCCGATTCCCTCGCAAGGCTTAATATCCCACTTCATCCGACCCAGCTCTATGAGTCCTTAGGGACATTCCTTATCTTTCTCTTTTTGATACTTATGAGAAAGAAGAAGTCCTTTGATGGCCAGCTCTTCTGGCTCTATGTGTTCTCATACTCTGTTTTAAGATTTTTAATTGAGTTCTTCAGGGGAGATGAGATCAGGGGGATGTTCTTTGGAGGCCCACTTTCAACATCACAGGCTATAGGGATCCCTCTTGCTGTCATTTCTATTTATATGCTATTGAGACTGAAAAGATCGAAAACTTGAATCCCTAATATTTCAACTTCAACATTACTGAAGAATCCTGCGGCAAGCTATTGGGTATTTAAAAATTGAAGAAACTTAATTGCAGATTGTGTCATTCCTGCGAAAGCAGGAATCCAGTCTTTCATATAATAATTACCTGTTTTTGCAAGGACGTCATCTGGATTCCCACTTTCGTGGGAATGAAGAAAAAACCTATGGAAAATCACAGGAAATTATCAAGTTAAATATTCATTTTTCACTTCTTTGAAGACATTGGCACATAGTACTGTGTTCCCTTTTTCATATACCTTATCTGTTTCACAAGGTCTTTGAGATCCACAGGATTTTTTACAAAGTCTATCGCTGATGTATTGATTACAAGGAGGGGAGTATCAGAGTAATGAAAGAAGAAACGGTTAAAGGACTGGTTAATTTCCTCAAGATATTCCATAGAGATATTCTTCTCAAAATCCCTTCCCCTCGATTCTAGCCTTTCTAAAAGTGTATCTGTAGATGCAGAGAGGTAAATTACAAGGTCGGGCTTAGGTATCCTTTCATGAAGGAGAGAGTAAATCTGCTCGTATAGGGCAAGTTCGTTATTGTCGAGGTTGAGGTATGCAAAGATCCTGTCCCTCGCGAATATATAGTCTATTATAGTTGTCTTATTGAAGAGGTCTTGCTGGAATAGTTCCTGTTGCTGGTTGTAACGGGAAAGGAGAAAAAATATCTGGGTCTGGAAGGCCATCCTCTTTCTGTCTGCATAGAATACTGACAGGAAAGGATTCTCCTCGGAGGACTCAAGTATTGTCTGGGTATCTAATTCCACCGCAAGGAGTTTTGCGAGACTTGTCTTTCCTACGCCTATCGGGCCCTCTATAGCTATATATCTGTGCATCAATAAATTTTGAAATTATCATTTAGCATTTAAAATTTTAAATTCAAAATGCTAAATAAGATCTTATATTCGGTTTTATGCCTTTACAACTGAATGTCTATCTTTAATCGCTCTTAAAAGATCCTTTATCTTTTTTTTCTTAACAGGATGGATAGCATCTGATGCGATCTCGGATAGTGGAATAAGTACAAAGCCCCTTTCGTGCATATGGGGATGAGGGATCCTTAGATCCTGTTCATTTATTATTAGATTATTATAAAGCAGGATATCAATATCTATTGTCCTCGGTCTCCAGCGGATATCTCTTTCTCTGCCAAGAATATCTTCAATCTCCTGGCATACTCTGAGTAGTCTCCTCGGGTCAATGGTTGTTTCTATCTCTATAACACAATTTATAAAAGGTGGCTGGTCTTCATATCCAACCGGTTCTGTCTCATAAAGCGAGGACCTCTTTGTTACAGAAATAAAGGGGCTTTCCTCGAGAAGACTGATTGCCTCAAGACAGTTTTCTCTCCTTTTCCCGATGTTTGAACCGATGCCTAAATAGGAGATGTGACTCACCATCTCAGCTCTGTTATCCTTTCTAATGCCTCTTCTATCCGATCAAGATTTACTGTAAGTGCCATTCTGATATACCCTTCACCTGCCTCGCCGAATCCATTTCCTGGAGTGGTCAGAATCCCTGTCTTTTCGAGGAGTAATGTTGTGAACTCAGATGATGAATATCCTTTAGGTACCCTTATCCAGAGATAGAAAGTTGCAAGAGGAGGATCGAGATCAAGACCTTTATCCCTTAACCCCTTAACAAGTCTATCCCTCCTCTTCTGATATACCTCCCTGATATTATCCGTTAAAGACTCAGGGCTTCTGAGCGCCTCTATCCCTGCCGCCTGAATTGCCTGAAAGATCCCTGAATCGAGATTTGTCTTTATCTTTCCAAGACCCTGAATAACATTTTGGTTACCTACAGCAAAACCTATCCTCCAGCCCGTCATGTTATAGGTCTTTGATAGGGAATGAAACTCGATGCCAACATCCTTTGCGCCTGGTGTCTCGAGAAAACTCATTGGTCTCATGTCATCATAATATATCTCAGAGTAGGCAGCATCGTGGCAGACTATTATATTATGACGTAATGCGAATTCTACAACCTCTTCATAGAAGTTCCTGTCAGCCACTGCTGATGTAGGGTTATTTGGATAATTTATGAAGAGGAGTCTGGATCTCTTTGCGATATCATCCGGTATGGACTTAAGGTCAGGAAGGAAGTTGTTCTCCTTTCTTAGAGGAAGAAAATATGAATTTCCTCCTGCAAAGAGCGTCCCTATGGGATATACAGGGTAGCAGGGAGAGGGCACAAGCACTGTATCCCCTGGATTTACAAAGGCAAGAGGTATATGACCGATACCTTCCTTTGAACCTATCAGAGAGAGAACCTCTGTCTCAGGGTCTAATACCACATTGAACCTCTTCTTACACCAATCGGCAATCGCTATACGAAAGCTCAAAAGTCCTTCATAAGATGGATAGCGGTGATTCTGAGGGTTTTCGATAGCCTCCTTCATCCGATCCACAATATTCTTTGGTGTAGGTATGTCAGGATCACCTATGCTTAGATCAATAAGGTCTACACCCTTTGAAAGGGCTTCCTGTTTCATCCTGTCAATGGTAGCAAAGAGATAAGGGGGGAGGTTCCTGACCCTTTCTGCCATATCGATATTGATTTTACTCATGGATATCTCAATAATTTCATCTTTAGAATAAGGGATATTTTAGCATGATGGGTTTTTTTTTAAAAGAGATTATAAACGATAGGACATCAAATTATATATTTTATTTAAAATGTTATTTAGATAGATAAATAAAGAAGATATTTATTGGTACTCATAGAGAATGCTAAAAATGTTTAGTAAATAATAAAAAATGAATAGACATTATATTAAGTTTTAAATAGAATTTCCTCTAGTAAATTTAGATGGAGAAAAAAGTCATTCTTCTGGTTGAAGATAATGCAGAAATAAGGGCAATAATAAAAACTGTCCTTGAAAGGGAATATGATGTATTAGAAGCATCGGGGTATTCAGAGGGGATGAAACAATTAAAAAAGAATATGGATCTTGCTCTCATCGACTATAAACTGCCGAACGGCAATGGACTTGATTTGTTAAAATCAATCAGGGAAATGAAACCAGATCTTCCTGTCATAATGATTACCGGCTTTGGAAACAAGAGTTTGGTTGTTAATGCGTTGAGGGCAGGGGTGACAGATTTCATAGAGAAACCGCTAAGCCTTAAATATCTTATGAACAAAATAACCGGAATACTTAACGGGAAAGAGATCGATGAACAACCTGATATTATAAAAAATAAGGATGAATTCATAATGGACTGCATCGCAGCATATATAAGCGAAAATTATATGGAAGACCTGAAGTGTGAAAAGATTGTAGGTATGACCAATATGAACAGGAGTAAATTTAATAAAGTATTTAAGAAAAGATTTGGACAGAGCCTGGTATCCTATATAAACCTCATAAGGATTAAAAATGCTGCTGAACTCCTCAGAAACCCTGATTTAAACATAACAGAGATAGCCTCTCATGTAGGGTATGAGAGTATTACACATTTTGAGCGCGTATTCAGGAAGGTCAATGGGGCATCCCCGAAGGAATATCGAAGAGAGATAAGAAATAGATTTCTGCAGTGATAAAAAGATAGAAATATTCTGTCCCAGGCACATGGTGACCCCCTGAAGAAGAGACTTTCATGTATAAGCGATAGGATGTTTGAGCATCTCAAGAGATTAGTAAACGAGCTAATACCGAAAGGTTCGGGGAAGAGGAGTTCACAATCTGCAAAGCCTGTCCCTGAAGGTTCCCCGATTAAAGATTTCGGGGACAAGTTTAAACAGGGAATTGCTTCAAAAAGAGCTGTTGCCTCCCCAGAAGCATTTAATAATCAATCTTGTTTTTCAGATATAGATATTCATACAAGGAAGGCTCTTAAACCTGATTGGGGGCTTTGGAGAAAGAGCCTTGATCCTGATGAAGAGATGGAAAAAGAAAAGGGGCTTTTGGTAAAAAGACTGCTCAAAGGGTATTGAAAAAGGGAGACAAAGGCATTATCCTGCAAATGACGGAAGTTATCTTATTTGCAAGGAGGAATGATCGATGTCTCCCATACGGTATTCTACTATGGTAAAAAGCAAAGACAAGGGATTTTTATTTGGCATAAGGCTTCAAATGGTGCGGGACGCCATAGACAAGGGAATAAAGCCTGTTGCACGGTTTTACGGAGTAAGCAAGAACACCGTAAAGAAATGGCTTGGC
>JACRGW010000091.1 GCA_016212195.1 Nitrospirota bacterium | reverse complement strand
CCATCGTCTCGGTGGCCGATACTGTTCATTGAGGAGCAGGCAGCATTCTTATAACCGTTATGGTGAGGTTATAGGAACCCGACGGGGTCTGAGAGGATGGCGAGATACCAAAGGGAGCTAATATGAACTCGGGAGGGCCAATGCATTCCCTGTTAGAATGCAGTGTCAAGCCTATAGACGGTAAGATACGGCAAGATATTATGCATTGGCAGTCGGACTACCTCATAGTACTGATGAACCTTGAGAAATCAAGGGGAGGGAAGGGGGTAGCAGGGAGACGAAGGGTGTAGGGGACACAACTACCAGACATGGAACTGGAGGGAAGGTTGGCAACGAAACTTACATCTTTAACTCAGCGAGCAAGAAGGAGTCCAAAGTATAAGTTTATATCGTTAGCACATCTTTTGACTGAGGACTTTCTTCTGGGCTGTTTCCTGGAGTTGAAAAGGGATAAGGCTCCAGGGGTTGATGGGGTAACGCTTAAGGAATACGAGGTCAACTTAGAGGAGAACATAAGGGATTTAGTTGGAAGGTTGAAGGCAAACAGATATAGACCTCAACCTGTGAGACGTGTCTTTATTCCAAAACCTAATGGTGAGAGAAGACCTTTGGGTATTCCTGCTTTGGAGGATAAGATTGTTCAGATGGGGATAAAGAAGATTCTTGAGGCAATCTTTGAGGTTGACTTTGTAGATGTATCGTATGGCTTCCGTCCTAACCGTAGTTGCCACCAGGCGTTAGATGTGCTGGACAAAGTAGTAATGACCAAACCTGTCAACTATGTAGTGGATGTAGATATTGAGAAGTTTTTTGACAGTGTAGACCACAAATGGTTGATGGAGTGTCTGAGGCAGAGGATTAAGGACAGTAGATTATTGCGGATAATTGGGCGGTTCTTAAAATCGGGGGTAATAGAAGAAGGGAAGTATTTAGAGACAGACAGAGGGACACCGCAAGGTGGGATATTAAGCCCATTGTTAGCGAATATATACCTTCACTATATATTAGACCTCTGGTTTGAGAAGAAGGTTAAGCGGGAACTGAAAGGTTATACGCACCTTATCCGCTATGCCGATGACTTTGTTGTTGTCTTTCAAGCTGGGATTGAGGCAAAGAGATTTGTTGAGATGTTAAAGGAAAGGCTTAACAAGTTTGGGTTGAAGCTGAAGGAGGACAAGACAAGGGTAATTGAATTTGGTCGTTATGTTTGGCAGAAGGCACAAAGTGAAGGCAGGAAGGTAGCAACCTTCGATTTTCTGGGATTTACACATTACTGTGATAAGACCAGAAGGGGCAAATTTAAGTTAGGGAGGAAGACCAGTCGAAAGAAGTTCTGGCAGAAGGTAAAAGAGACAAACCACTGGTTAAAGAAAGTGCGAAACCTTGTAGAGTTGCAGGAATGGTGGAAGGTATTAAGACAGAAGCTGATAGGACACTATCGTTACTATGGAATGAGTGGCAACATGGCAGGAATAAGGGCATTCCATGAGGAGGTGTCAAAACTTGCCTATAAGTGGATAAATAGGCGGAGTCAGAAGAAGAGCTATACCTTTAGGCAGTATTGTCGCTTTAAGGAATATAATCCTTTGCCAGAGCCCAAGATATATCACTTAACCTATGCTCTATCCTCGTGATGATGAGGATGTCTCACTGAAGAGCCGAATCTGGGAAATCTGGACGTTCGATAGTCACCATAGACTTTTTCTAAGAAGAAAAAGTCTATGCTAACTATCGTATTTTATTACTATATCCTTTATCTTTTTTAGATAAAGTCTATAGTCATAAAAGGTGGTGCAATCCAACTTTCCGTTACGTCCTCACCTGTTTGACCTCGTTATAATCGATGAGGCAAGTCAATGCACGGTTGCAGTCGTCCTTCCGCTCGCATATCGAGCCCGCCGGCTAGTGATAATAGGTGACCCAAACCAGCTCACACCTGTCGTACGATTGGATCAAAGACAGATTAGCCGGCTCGCAACTGCAGCAGGACTTGAAAGTGAAGATCTCGAT
>JACRGW010000088.1 GCA_016212195.1 Nitrospirota bacterium | reverse complement strand
TCAAAGCCCTTAAGTTTTATTGGGTTGAGGAAGAAAAAACCATCAGCTATATCCAGCACAATAGCCAGGATGCTTTGCCTTTAAGAATAGGCCCGGCCATATCAGATTGCAAAATTAGCAATCAACATTTTAAATTTAAATTTGCAATGCTAATTTTAAAATGAATTACTTATCTGCCGGTACCTGTATAGGACCAGTTGCAGATGGAACCTTCTCCACAGGCATTTCCTGTGTGGGCTTTTTGTCCTCGAGGACTATGGACCCACTCTTTTTTGCCGACATTACAGCAAGGCTGAGGGATGTTAGCATAAATATTATGGCGGCTACGGTCGTAATCTTGCTCAGGAAGCTTGCAGCCCCACGGCTTCCGAAGAGGGTCTGACTTGAACCACCTCCAAAGGCTGCACCGATAGATGCGCCTTTCCCTGACTGGAGCAGAACAACACCTATCAGGATAATACTTACGAAGATATGTAGGATAGTTAAAAAAGTGGTCATTGATTCACTCCTTTCTCATACGGTAATTAACAATCTTTGCAAAGCTATCTGCCTTCAGGCTAGCCCCGCCAACGAGGGCACCATCTATTTCTGATTGTGCCATAAACCTATCTATATTCTCAGAGGTAATACTCCCTCCATATATAATCCTGATTAATTCGGAGGTTTCCCTGTCAAAACTATTTTTCGTCCACCCCCTTATAAAGAGATGGGATTCATTAGCCTGTTCAGGAGTTGCTGTCTTTCCGGTACCTATAGCCCATATGGGTTCGTATGCTATAACGATTTCCCTGAGCTGCTCAGTTTTTAAATCCCTTAAACCTTCGACAAGCTCATTCTCGAGGATATTAAATGTCTTTCCCTCTTCTCTCTCCTGAAGGGTCTCTCCGATACAGAGGATCGGACATAAATTATTTTTTAAGGAGGCAACGATCTTTCTGTTTACTGAGATATTCGTCTCTCCGAAATACCCTCTCCTTTCTGAATGACCCACTATGACATAACTACAGCCAGCATCAACAAGCATAGGAGGGGATATCTCACCTGTATAAGCCCCGCTCTCCTCCCAGAAGACATCCTGTGCCCCGAGCTTCACCTTTGTTCCACGGATAATATCATGGACTGCATAAAGAGCAGTAAAGGGTGGGACAAGGACTACTTCTACCTCATTACCGGCAACCAAAGGAAGCAATGAATTGACTGTCTTCCTCGCATCGGCAATCGTCATATTCATCTTCCAGTTGCCTGCTATGAGAGGGGTCCTCATTTCTGATTAGTCTAAATTTTTTCAGTTATTTCTGTCAAGAACTAAATCTTATCTCATACTGTTCCTGATGGAGATTTGGATCAGCCCTGATGATAATCTTTTTCTGGATTTTCTTCTCGAGGGTCGCCATCTCCTGTCTTTCTTCATCGTAAAGGAGATCAGCTACAGCAGGATGCACCTCAACAATCACTTTCTTCTCAAGGCTCGTATTGTAATTTCTTCGAATCTCATTGAAGATTTCATAACAGATGGTAAGAGGGGATTTTATATAGCTATCCCCTTCACAGTAAGGACAGGGATAACAGAGACACCTGCTCAGGCTTCTCCTGACCCGTTTTCTTGTCATCTCTATTAAACCGAGTGGCGATATCTGGAATATATTAATTCTTGCCTTGTCCCCTGCAAGGGCTTCCTGAAAGGTGGTATAAACCCTTTTTCTGTTTTCTTCCTTTTCCATATCAATAAAATCTACTATTATTATCCCTCCGATATTCCTTAACCTGAGTTGATAGGCGATCTCTTTAGCAGCCTCGAGATTTGTTTTAAGAATCGTCTCCTCGAGGCTCTTCTTTCCGACATATCTCCCTGTATTTACATCTATAGCGGTCAGTGCCTCTACCTCATCGATAACAATATAACCGCCTGATTTAAGCCAGATCTTCCTTTTAAGTGCTTTCTCGATTTCTATCTCTATACCGTAGAGGTCGAAGATTGGCTCTTCTTTATCATAGAGCTCTATCCTGTCGCTCAGGGATGGGAGGTATGTCTCTACAAAATCCTTGACCTTCAGGTATTCTTCCTGAGAATCAATTACCAGTCTCTTTATCTCAGGAGTGAAGAGGTCACGGACAACCCTGAAGATAATGTCGAGGTCGCTATGTATAAGACAGGGTGCGGATTGCCTTTCCTTCTTTTTTCCAATATTTTGCCAGAGAAGCTCGAGAAATTTCATATCGCTTGAAAATTCCTCTTCTGGCTTCCCTTCACTTACCGTTCTGACAATATAACCTGACCCTGGTCTCTTCAGTTTACTGATGATTTCTCTGAGCCTTTTCCTTTCATCTTCATCCTTTATTCTCCTCGATACGCCTATATGATCTACGCCGGGCATAAAGACTAAATATCTTCCAGGAAGTGTTATATAGGATGTAACCCTTGCACCCTTCATCCCTATTGGTTCTTTTGAAACTTGAACAAAGATTTCCTGACCTTCCTGGAGGAGGTCCTCGATAGGTGTAGCAGTCCTTTTTCTTTTTCCCTCGGTAAATTCTATATCTTCATCCATAAAACGGACATATTCCTCCATTGTGTTAGAGACATCCGTTGCATATAGAAAGGCCGCCTTTTCAAGACCGATATCTATGAAGGATGCCTGCATCCCTGGAAGTACCGTTGCGACCCTTCCTTTATAGATGTTACCGACGATACCTTCTTCCTTCTTTCTGTCTATATAGAGTTCTGCAACTTGCCCGTTCTCGAGAAGGGCAACCCTTATCTCTTCCCTTGAAACATTTATGATGATCTCGTTATTCATTGAACCCAGAAAGTAAGGGCAAGGCAACGCCTTGCCCTTACTGAAATCTATTCATCTTTCACCACATTAAGCGGTTCAACCCATCCACCATTACTCATCCCTAATAGAGCGACCCTTCTGATCTTTGAAATAAGGGGATCTCTGTTGAGTAAAACCTCTAAGACCTCGAGGGGTTTTACTGAGTATTCTTCGGTGTCCTGGAGGGTGATGATTGCCTCTTTTCCATCTGAAAAATTCAGGTCTAATATCATCGGTCTCAGGTCTACCTGCTTTAATCCTTTCCCAGTCTTTCTCTCGAAAGGTATTCGCTCTTTTATTAAGTTCTTCTTCAGGAGTTCTATCTCACTCCTGGATACCTCTAATGAGTAGATATACCGCTTCACAATGCTTGATAGGGACTTTGACCTCTGGTAGATAGCCCTTGCATTATGGATATGAAGACCTTTCGGCAGAGTCCTGTTAAGTGTATCAATGACCTTTTCGATATTTACAGGCAGAGTCAGATCTATATCAAAATATTCTCTAAGTCCCTCAATACCTACAGGAAGGGCAGGTCCAAAGGAAATCTTTGGATGGGGATTGAAACCCAAAGAAAAGGCAACCGGGATCTCTGCCCTCGTTACTGCCCTCTGAATAGCGGTCATTAGTTCAAGGTGTGACAGGAATCTCATAGGACCTGTTTTCGAAAACCTGCATCTGACTCTGATGGGGATCGTGAAGCGTGAGGCGTTAAGCGTTAAGCGTGAAGAATGAGCAGCAGTAGTTGACTCCGGACCCTTAACTCTAAACTCCCCGATCTCGCTACGCTTGTCGGGGCAGGCCGAACTCCCATGGGTCGTAGACCGAACTCTCTTTTCCATTTCGCATGGAAGACCGCAGCTAAGGCAAGGCCCATAACGGCAGTCCTTTGATCCCTTCTCAAGGAATGCCTTCTTATATTCTCTCTCTAAAAATTCCTTTTTAACCCCTGTCTCTATGAAATCCCATGGCAGGGTATCTTGAAGTTCGATATCCCTGTTTGCATAAAAGCGAGGGTCTATTCCGGATTCTTCAAAGGCATTATTCCACCTGTTATAATCAAAACATTCTGTCCATCCATCAAAACGGCAACCGAGCCTGAAGGCTTTTTCAATAAGATTACCCAGTTTTCTATCACCCCTTGCAAAGACCGCCTCAAGGAGGCTCATCTCAGGACCCTGACCCTTGAGACGAAACTTCCCTCTTTTTAGATGACCCTTCAGATAATCCATCCTGTCCCTTATTTCCTGAAGCGGGATCTGTCCCTTCCACTGGAAGGGTGTATGTGCCTTTGGAACAAAGGTAGAGATGCCCAGGTTTATATTCGGGATTCTGTGGTTTCTCTCCTTTCTTAGCCTGAAGACATTTCTAACCGTATCTATTATCCCTTTCAGGTCCTCTTCCTTCTCTGTTGGAAGACCTATCATAAAGTACAGTTTCAGGGTATCCCATCCTTCATCAAAGATCCATCTTACGGTCTTTTCGAACTCTCCTTCAGCTAATTCTTTATTGATAACCCTCCTCAGTCTTTCCGTACCTGCTTCAGGTGCGATGGTGACGCCTGTTTTACGGATCTTCTTTATCTCACGGAGTATCTCGTCTGTCAGTGTTCCTATCCTAAGGGAAGGGAGAGAGATAGATACCCTTTTAGATTCAAGTCTTGTATTAAGGTTCTTTATAAGGGGGAGTAGTCCACTATAATCTCCTGAATTTAAAGAAGCGAGAGATATCTCTTCATAACCTGTATTTCTTAATGATTCCTCAGTCAGGGGAATAACCTCTTCAGGGCTCCTCTCCCTCCATGGTCTATATATAATACCTGCCTGGCAGAATCTGCATCCCCTTGTACAGCCTCTTGCTATCTCGATTGTTACCCTGTCATGGACTGTTTTCAGATATGGTAAGACAGGTCTATCTGGGAAAGGGGCATATCCGAGATATGTCAGAAACCTCTTTTTTACTTTAGCACCCTTTATATCTTTGATTCTTCCATCAGGCAGATAATTTATTTCATAAAGGGATGGGACATAAAGTCCTTCGATCCCTGAAAGTCTTTTAAGGAGTTCGTCTTTTGTGCCTCGACCTGACTTCCATTCTTTGTATATATTGATAATCTCTACTATCGCCTCTTCTCCATCTCCTATTAGGAAGGCGTCAATAAAGTCTGCAAGAGGCTCTGGATTAAAGGCACAGGGACCTCCTGCTATGATTAAAGGATATTCTCCATTTCTGTCCTCTGAGCGTAAGGGGATATTGGAGAGGTCAAGGATATTCAGGATATTTGTATAACTCAGTTCATACTGGAGGGTGAATCCGATTATATCGAAGTTATTTAATGGTTTTGAGGATTCCAAGCTCCTTAATGGAAGTCCCTTTGCCCTTAATATCTTTTCATAGTCTATCCATGGGGCATAGACCCTCTCAGCAGATACATCAGGCATGTCATTAAGGATCTTATAGAGGATCTTTAACCCCAGGTGTGACATACCTATCTCATATGTATCCGGAAAGGCAAGGGCTACTGATACCCTCATCTTGTCAGGGTCCTTGTGGACAGAATTTATCTCGTTACCTATATATCTCGATGGCCTCTGAACAAGAGGCAGAAAGTTATCCAACAGTGGTTTCTCCTTAAATCTGAACATTAAATCCAGAAATTCATATCGAGAGAATAACATCAAAAGGAAGGGTTTGCAAGTGAGTATTGATGATTCCCAGCGATCCTTGACATCCTTTTGATTCTTGATATAATGGGATAAATCCTGAAAGGACAGATTAATAAACTTCGTTTTTCTGCCCCATGGTTCGTCTATACTCCCAAATTGGAAGGATAAACGAACCTGGTTCGGATATGAAGGAGTTAGCTGTTTATTGCGGGCAGGGAAAGGGGAAAAAGTTTTATAACCAATTATGCATAACATGAGACAAAAAAATAAAGCCTGCTAAACCAAAAGGGAATCAGGTATGAATTTAAATATAGATATGGATATTAAAGATGCATTATGCGCCACTATTGATTGGTTATTTTGCATAGGCATGATTATTATTTCATTTTATAAATTAGTAATATCATTGTTATAATTTATATAGGAGGTCAAAAAATGAGTGTATATAAGTTTTCGGTAGTGGTAGAAAAGGATATTGATGGCTATTTTGCTTTTTGCCCTGAACTTCAGGGTTGCTACACACAGGGTGATACTTATGAAGAGGTTCTGGAAAATATCAAGGATGCTATTCGTCTGCACGTAGAGGATAGAATTGAAATCGGTGAAGAAATATCGCAGGCAGATTCAGTAAGTCTCACCTTGTTGGAAGTAGCAGTATGAGTGAAAAACTGCCGAAAGTAACTGCTGCTGATGCCATAAGGGTATTGGAAAGGGCAGGTTTTTCTTTTTCGCGACAGAGTGGAAGCCAACAGGATATACAGGAATGAAGAAGGCAAGAGAGCAACTGTCCCCTATCATTCAGGAAAGATTCTTCACCCAAAAGTTTTAACAAGCATTCTCAGAGATGCTGATTTAACAGTGGAGAAATTTAAAGAACTTTTGAGATAAACCGCTCTGCCCGCAAAGGCAGATGACAGAGTGTTTGTCTATGACTCGTAAAGAGGTTACCACCCAAAGGCTATGTACTGTTATGATATAATGATCCTATAATCCTTTTATAAAGAGGAGGGTAAAACATGAACTGGAGAGAGAAAATAACTGTAGATCCACTTGTATGTCATGGGAAAGCCTGTATTAAAGGAACTCGGATAATGGTATCAGTTATACTGGACAACTTAGCAGAAGGTGTAAGTGAGACAGAAATCTTAAAAAGCTATCCTTCACTAACTCCCACTGATATTAAAGCAGCTATAGCATATGCTGCTGAGCTATCTCGTGAAAGACTAGTATCCTTAATGGTATAGGTAGAAATGCAATTTAAGATAGATGAAAACTTGCCAATTGAGATAGCAGAGTTGCTTATCAATAATAGGCATGATGCAAAAACAGTAAATGAGCAACAATTGAAAGGCACAAAAGATCCAGTTCTTTTAGGCCAGTGCAAAAGTGAAAATCGTGTTCTGGTTACTCTGGATACAGATTTTTCCGACATTAAAGCATATCCACCTCAAGAATTTGCAGGGATTATTGTTTTAAGGGTTGGTAGCCAAGCAAAACAGCATGTTATGAAAGTTTTTCATCGAACTATATCTCTTATCGGTGTTGAGCCTCTCAACCAGCATTTGTGGATTGTGGAGGAAACCGTAATTCGTATTCGGGGCAAAGATGATTGATTCTAAAAACTGTTTTAAATTAGAATATTTTGTATTGCCTGCAACGGTATGTACCAGACGGTGCATACCAACGGCATAAACAGAGTGCTTGTCTACGACTCGTAGAGAGGTTAACACCCAAAGGCCCCACCTTTCACACTCTAATTGTTACTCGGCAATAACGAACAAGGAGGGATGGAAAGATGAAAGTATTGCGAGGTGTTTTGGCAGGCATAGCCTTTGGAATTATCGGTGAGGTTTCTGGTTTTTTCATCTATGCGGTATTGTTCGTAAAATGGACCGAAGAGGCAAATCAGTTGTGGAGACCGAGGGTATACAGTCTAAGTTTCAATCCTTGTTTTATTGGAAGTATCTCTGAGACCTTTTTAGCAACTAAATGGGAGAAGATCCTGATTTAAAAACCTCAGGGTAGAGCCATAATTAATGGGGGGATGAATTTCGCTTAAAGGAACACCCCTCCTCATAAGGGATAGATATATGCCTCCTTTTAATACATCACCTATCAGTTGAGCACCTCTCAGAAGCCCGTCGCCTCCTGTGTAGACCTTTACCATTCCTTTCGGGGTATCCCTCTTGAATACCTTTTCTCCTTTCTGGACACCGATTGAAAGGACGGGCAATCCAAAAAAGGTTACTACGTTCATGTCCTCAAGATGTGCATCGAGATATCTTTCATCGCCAGCCATATTACACCCGGCAATCCATCCACTTTTCACGGCATTTATGTGTATCGGATTCACCTTTCTTATACCGCCGATTTCGATTTCAGCTATATCTCCTGCTGCATATATATTAGAGATATTTGTCCTCATCCTGTCATCCACCAGAATCCCCTGATCGGTCTTGATGGAGCCATTTTTCGATATCCCGAGGTTAGGTCTCACACCGACAGAGACAATTACCATATCGCACGGGATGGTCTTACCATCATTCAGCATTACCCCTTTAACCTTATTCCCGAAGCCCCTCTTTACCAATACCACCTCTTTGGTTGTGAGTATTTTTATGCCGTTTTTTTCTATGTGTCTTTGAACGATCTCTGCCATCTCACTATCCAGCATCCTTGGAAGTATCCTGTCCTCTCTCTCAACAACCGTAACCCTGCAACCCTTTATACATAATGCCTCAGCGATCTCGAGACCTATAAATCCGGCACCTATTACCACCACCTCTTTAGATTTTCTAATTTTTGACAGCATCCTGTCCGCATCTGAGATGGTCTTAAAAGTAAAGACCCCTTCGCCGTCAATACCCGGTATCTCCGGGATAACAGGATTTGAGCCTGCTGCTATGAGGAGACTGTCATACCCCAGTTCCATGCCGTCCGAGAGCCTGACCTTGTTATCATCAGACATGACCTCTGTAACCGCAGCACCAGAGATGATCTTTATCCTGTTTGCATCATAAAAATCATCCCCTCTTATATAAAGTCTCTTTTTTTCTATCTCCCCGGTCACATATCTATAAAGAAAGCACGGGGTATAGGCAGGCTCTCGTTCCTTTGATACGATCGTGATTTCGCAATCCCTATTTAGTTGACGGATCGCCTCTACAGCGCTTATGGCAGCAATCCCG
>JACRGW010000087.1 GCA_016212195.1 Nitrospirota bacterium | reverse complement strand
TCCATATTGCCTGAGAAACTGAAATATCCCACAGCCCCTGCATAGGGTCCCCTTCTTGTAGGCTCGAGTTCTTCAATAATCTCCATCGCCCTTATCTTTGGCGCACCTGATACAGTTCCTGCTGGGAAACATGCCCTCAGTACATCATAGGAATCTTTGCCTTCAGCAAGTATTCCTTCGACATCAGAGACGATATGCATGACATGGGAGTACCTTTCTACAACCATAAGTTCCTTCATCCTGACCGAACCGATCTCTGATACCCTGCCGAGATCATTCCTCCCGAGGTCCACAAGCATTATATGTTCTGCCATTTCCTTCGGGTCATTCAGAAGTTCTTTCTCCAGGGCTTTATCTTCTTCCTCTGTAGATCCCCTCTTTCTCGTTCCGGCTATCGGTCTTTCTTCTAATACCTTTCCCTCTAATCTTACAAGAATCTCAGGAGAAGAGCCTATCATCGAAGTATTACCGAATCTGAGAAAATACATATAGGGAGAAGGGTTTATAACCCTCAGAGCCCTGTAAATCTCAAAGGATGAAAAAGTTATTTCTTTTTCGAATCTCTGAGAAAGTACAACCTGTATTATATCACCAGAGGCTATATATTCCTTTGCACGTTTCACCATATTCTCGAAGTCTTTCTTTTTGAGGTTAGAACTAATTTCTTCAGAGACTTGAGGTTCGAGGGTATGTTGCTCAGTATTCATGATGCCTGATTCATGATGCCTGATGTTTGCATCCTGCATTGTGTATCGTGCATCTTGTATCGTACTCCTTGACTCCTTTATCCCTTTACCCCTGTCTTTTCTGAGCCTTTCTATGATATTCTGAATCTTTTCTTTTGCTTCTTTGTATGCCTTTTCTGGATCACAATCATCAATATGGGCATTTGATATAACCTTTATTTTCTGTGCAAGGCTATCGAAGATAAGGAGGGTATCGGTTATCATAAAAAGAAAATCTGGAAGTTCGAGGTCTTCCCTGCAGTAATCGGGGACCTTCTCGAAAAAACGGACCACATCATATCCGAGGTAACCTACAGCACCTCCAAAGAACCTCGGTAACCCGGAGATATTGACAGGCCTGTACCGTTCCATCTCCTTTTTTATTACATCTAATGGGTCCTTATTAAAAGAAACAGTTTCCTTCTTTCCATCCCTTGTAATCTCTATATTATCCCCTTTTCCTTTTATGACTACTGAAGGGTTACTTCCAAGAAAGGAGTAACGTGCCCATTTTTCACCCCCTACGACACTCTCGAGGAGGTAGGAATACTGACCATTATCTATTTTAAGGAAGGCAGAGACAGGGGTCTCCATATCAGCAAGGATTTCCTTATAAACAGGGATCAGATTCCCTTCCCTTGCCTTTTCTTTAAAGTCTTCTAAACGCGGAAAAAACATAGTCATTTATACCATATCCTTAGGTGTTAATCAAATTGAAATGAAAATTATGAGATTGCTTTGCTGGAGCCTACCCTGAGCGATAGAACGAGATTCTTCCCCTTCGATTCGCTCAGGGTCAGAATGACAAAAGCGAAGGGGATCGCAATGACAGATACTATTAGCAGACCGTCATTGCGAGGAGCGAAGCGACGAATCAATCTCCGAGGGTTACAAGATGGAAAAACCGATTTATCCCTTCCAGCGCCTGTAAAAGGTATTTTCGATATTAAGGGAATCAAGAACCTTTCCAACAATGAAGTTCACAAGATCTTCAACCTTCTTTGGATGGTTATAAAAAGCAGGCATGGCGGGGATAATCTTTACCCCGATCTCTGATAGGGCGAGCATGTTTCTCAGGTGAATCGTATTTAGAGGTGTTTCCCTCGGTACAAGTATGAGGGTTCGGTCTTCTTTTATCATCACATCAGCAGACCTTTCAACGAGGTTATTTGCGTAACCCTGTGCAATTCCTGAAAGGGTCTTCATGGAGCAGGGAATAACTATCATAGCGTCAACCTTATGGGAGCCGCTCGATACAGGGGCAAAGAGGTTCTCCTCGTCGAAGTATGTAAGTTTCGCCTTCTCCATTTTAAGGTCTCTCTTTATTTTCCTTTCTACATCCTTTTCAATTCCCCTCCAGTTGAATCCGACCTCTTCTTTCATAATGAGGGCACCTTCCTTAGTTATAGTAAGATATACCGTATGCCCCTTCTTAAGGAGATAGTTGAGGAGTTTAACTCCATAGATACTTCCGCTCGCACCTGTTATCGCTATTGTGTAGGTTCCCATTTATAAACTCCACCCCCACCCTCGCCCTCCCCCGTCAAGAGGGAGGTTTTCTTTACTAAATCCCCTCCCCTGGTGGGAGGGGTTAGGGGAGGGGGATTAAAATATCGAATAAAGTAAAGACGAAAATCGCAACGCTAATATACCCGTTCATATTGAAAAAGGCCATATCGAGTTTAGAGAGGTCGGTCTCTTTCACGAGTGAATGCTCTTTTATAAATAATCCTGTCACTGCAACCAATCCGATTAAATAAATATAACCCAGCTTGAGTAAAGGATAAAGCGAAAGGAGTAAAACTACCGTAATAAAATGGGAGATCCTCGATATAAAGAGTGATTTCTTTATACCTAATTTTGCAGGAATAGATCTTAGTCCGATCTTTTTATCAAAATCTATATCCTGAAGGGCATAGAGGATATCAAAACCTATAAGCCAGAAGACAACAGCACCACCAAGTAAGAGTGCTGGTAACTCTATCACACCTTTAATCCCGATCCAGGCACCGATAGGTGCGAGGCTTAAGGAAAGGCCGAGGAAGAAGTGTGAGAAATGCGTAAATCTCTTTGTATAGGAGTAGAAGAAGATTATCAAAAGGGCAAGTGGTGATAGTTTGAAGGCGAGGGGGTTTAGCCTTGATGCGGCATAAATGAAGATGGTACTTGCAATTATAATAAAGACTATTACCTGAAGTGGTGTAAGAAGTCCCTTTGGCAGTGCCCTGTCCTTCGTCCTCGGATTGAGGGCGTCGAACCTCCAGTCAGCAAGCCTGTTAAAACTCATTGCAGCAGACCTCACCCCCACCATTGCGACCGTTATCCATAAAATTTTATTCCAGGAAGGGATTCTCTTCTCCGCAAGGATGGCACCCATGAAGGCAAAGGGTAGGGCAAAGATGGTATGGGGGAATTTAATCATCTCGAGAAGGATCCTTAGTTTTTCGATGATCTTCTTCAACTCACTTCTTCTGAAATAGCTTCTCTGCTCTATTAAACTGTCATGCTGAACTTGTTTCAGCATCTCCTTTCACCATTTCTATCAGACCCTGAAATGAATTCAGGGCGACAAGAAAAGGCTGATTACATCAATCAATTCCATATTCCTTCCATCTCTCATCAACAAGCCTCTTGATCTCCTCAGACATAAATAGTTCATCGGGCCAGTCTCTCATCATTCCTTCTTCCCTCGTCTTCCTCGTAGCATCAATCCCCATCTTCGAGCCATATCTCGGCCAGCTCGCAGAATGGTCGAGGTCATCGAGTGGCCCCTCGGCTATCACGACATCTCTTTTCCAGTCAACATTGTTAAGTACTCTCCAGGCAGTATAGGAGATATTCTGGACATCAACATCATCGTCTACTACTATAATCAATTTCGAGAACATCATCTGTCCCTTTCCCCAGAGGCCATGGATTACCTTCTTTGCATGACCGGGGTAACTCTTCTTTATAGATATCAATACCGCATTATGAAATACACCTTCCATCGGGAGATTGATGTCTTTTATCTCAGGGAAATCGAGTCTCAGGAGAGGTAAGAATATCCTTTCTGTCGCCTTCCCCATATAGCAATCCTCCATAGGAGGTTTTCCTACTATGGTTGCCGGGTATATCATATCCCTTCTGTGCGTTATACAGGCAACATGGAATACAGGGTAATGGTCTGATGCAGAATAAAAACCTGTGTGGTCTCCGAAGGGACCTTCAAGACGCATCTCCTCAGGCTCGAGATAGCCCTCTATCACAAGCTCGCTGTTCGCAGGGACTTCGATATCAGATGTAATACATCTTACCATTTCAACCGGATCTTTCCGTAAAAACCCGGCAAAGAGCATCTCATCAACACCTTCTGGAAGTGGTGCAGATGAAGAGTATATAACTGCAGGGTCGCTTCCTACTACAATGGCAGCAGGCATTCTTTTGTTGATGGCCTTATATTTGTCATAATGCCTTGCCCCACCTTTATGGATATGCCAGTGCATACCTGTTGTGGTCTTATCGTATATATGGATCCTGTACAAGCCACAGATCTGGATTCCTGTGTCGGGGTCTTTTGTGAAGACCATAGGTAAAGTGATAAACCTACCTCCATCACCGGGCCAACATTTTAGTATCGGGAATCTACTCAGATCGGGATTGTTTTTTTCAATAACCTCCTGACAGGGTGCATTCTTAATTCTCTTTGGAAGGCATTTTGAGAGTTCAAAAAGTTGCGGAAGCATTGAGAGCTTTTCCATTAATGTCTTTGGAGGTGCCTGATTCAGAAGTTCTTCTATCCTTTTGGCAATATCATCAATCCTCCCAACCTCAAGGGCGAGGCACATCCTCTCGAACGAACCGAAGAGGTTTGTGGCGACAGGATACTGCGAGCCTTTCACCTTCTCAAAGAATAAAACCTTTCCACCATTGTGACTTTTACACATTCTGTCCGTGATCTCGGTAATTTCGAGGATGGGATCCACTTCGGTATTGATCCTTTTCAGGAGTCCCTTCTTTTCCAATAAATTGATAAAATCCCTGAGGTCTTTATAGGCCATTCATTTTCACCTTCACCCCACAACCGCTTAAAACAAGCGCCCTGTTAATCATAGCTTCATCACTCTGTCAATCATAGGCTTGAATGGTTTTGGCTCGTGGTTTATAAATTCGTTGAACTGCGTGACGAATTCGATATAGGCATCTATGTTAATCTTACCTTTTTTAAAAAAAGGATTGTGCCTGTTTAATCTAACAGTTTCCATATCTTTCCGGAAACGCTCAGACCTTGAAAGTTCAATGAGTTCTTTTGCTGCCTTTTTAGATATTTTCATTTCTCAGTTCCTCTGCGGATTTTTTTGTACAACTCTTCCATTTCAAGAATTTTAGAATATTTCTCAATTAAAGACCAGTCAAGATGATCTCTGTGGATAGATATTATCTGCTCTATATCATCCATGTCTGATTGCTTCCTTGAGGGGTTGTTCTTGATTGCCTGAAATTTAAGTCCTATGATATCTTCCGGTTTCAATACCTTGATTCTCATACTCCCGAAAATTTCCTTTTCCACAGCCCTCTGTAACATCTCAAGACTTGCTTCCCTGAAAGCATGAAGAAAATCGACTTCTCCAAAGACGTTTAAATGTGAAACATACTGTGAAACGTTTTCGCTCTTGTTTATACACGCATAATCGAGTTCCTTCATCATATTATCGACCTTTTCCATATCATCACGATTAACTAAGAAATCAAGATCAATTGTAGTTTTCCCTACGCCCCATAATCCTAACGCAAATCCACCCATCAGGGCGTAACGAATCTCTGATTCGTTGAATTGCTTTAATAAGTTTTCTAAAACAGTCTTAAAATCCAATTTTTAAACCCTTTGTCACCCTGAACTTGTTTCAGGGTCTCTTT
>JACRGW010000093.1 GCA_016212195.1 Nitrospirota bacterium | reverse complement strand
GTTATAAGGAATTAAAGGGATCCTGAAAGTAAGACTGATTTCCTTCGCAAGGAGAAGGGATTGGTTGAATTCCCTTTCCCTGAGCCTTTTGGGATGGAGCGGGACAGGTAATATTATAAGAGATGATACTTCGACCAGCTCGGTATGGAAAAGGGAAGAACTGGAGATTATATTATCTACCATAATTCTCCCTAAGATGCTGCCTAATACTTTCTTGCGATTGTACTTAAAGAGATGAATCGCTTCGGCAAGAGTTCCATCATAAGGACCTATAGCAATTGCTTTATCAAAATAAGTCTTTATATCTCTGCATTCTGAACACAAATGATCAGGACTTCTTGATAGAGAAATATCAGAAGTAAAAGGCCTTCCACACTTAGGACATAAAGGCTGTTTAAATAATTCTATCTTATCCCAGCAAGTCGGACAGAAATGGTCTGAGGATTTGCGATTACATATCGCACATGTTGTTGGGTAAAGGAGATTTACCCCGTTAGAAAGAAAGCTACGTCCAAATTTTCTAACGGGATCTATAATGGGTAAGAAAATTTCATACACCCATAGAGGTTTATGCACCATATTTTTTTAATCTTAGGGAATGGGCGAGTGCCAGGGGCATAAGATTAACAGTCGGGAATATGCCGAGTTCGCCCTTTACACATTCACGCTCGGTGAAGGCAGAACAGATACCACCGAGGACATAGGGTGACTTTATAAGGACAGGTACAGGATGCCAGCTATGGCTTTTCAGTATAGAAGGGGTTGAGTGGTCTCCTGTAATAATCAGTACATCAGGCTTTAAATTAAGTATCTCCGGAAGGAGATTATCAAACTTCTCCATCTCTCTGACCTTCCCATCAAAATTACCATCCTCACCATAGGAGTCAATCTTTTTAACATGTAGGAAGAAGAAATCATACTCATTGTATCTCTTTTTTAAAAACCCTATCTCGTCCTCCATGTTTCCTTCAATGGCAGGTGTATCCATCCCCACAAGTCTTGCAAGCCCTCTGTACATCGGATATGTCGCAATAGCAAGTGCCTTTAATCCGAAGGCATCATAAAAGGTAGGTATGTGGGGTATGCACGAGAAACCTCTCATCAGGATATAGTTAGCCTTTTCTTCCTTTGTGAGTATCTTCTTAGAAAGAGCTATCAATTTCTCTGATATCTTAGATACTTTGCCAGCATTTTTTGAGAGAGGTTTTGGTGAAAGTGGTTTCGATCCCTCTTTTTGTGGGTCTGTATCAGTTATCATTGCTGAGTCAGGACTGAGGGACTTTGTAAATCTGAAAAGTACCACAAACCTGTGCTCCATACCAGAAGAAAATATTATCTTTACTCCGTCAATCTTATTAATCTCTTTCTGTAATCTCTCTGTGAGTTTCCTGTTTTCCTCTGTTGGAATCCTTCCAGCCCTCCTATCTATAATCACCCCATCTTTGATCGTGGCATAATTACACCTAACAGCTACATCGGTCTTTCTCACATCAAGGCCGAGGCCGAGGGCCTCTAAGACACCCCTTCCGATCTGATATTCCACCGGGTCATATCCAAAAAGACCGAGATGTCCTGGTCCACTTCCAGGTGTAACTCCATAAGAAACAGGGATATGAAGACCGCAGGCAGACTCCCTAGCAAGGGCATCGAGGTTTGGGGTATTAGCTGATTCAAGCTCTGTCTTGTTTTTTACAGGCAGTCCACCGATTCCATCGAGCACTATAAGAAGTATCTTTGTGTCGTTCTTCTGGATTAAAGGTTTAATCAGTTTTAACATATGAAGGTCATGCTGAATTTATTTCAGCATCTCTCATAAAAATTTTCTATCTAAGACCCTGTCTACGACTCGTAGAGAAACGAGTTCAGGGTGACAGTTTAAGAGGTTTCAGCAGGGTTTCTCGAGATAGACGGCAAAGGTGTTCCACTTACCACACTGAGGGCATCGGCCCGACCAGTCCGTTGACTGATATTCACATTTACTACATCGGTATGGAATCACAACCTTCTTTCTGAATTTCAAGGCCTTTTTAAACTCCTGTGATGCCTTATCAGGAAATCCCCTCCTCAGATATATGTTACCGATTAGTTTATGGAGGTCAGGGAGATCCTCTGCACCGCTATCCATTGAAGTAAGGATATCATAGGCATCATCTACCATCTCGAGCCTGTAGTAAAGCTTCCCAAGGAAAAAGTTAAGGATAAGGTCGCTTGGCCTTGAAGAGAGTGCCCTCTGGTATATCTCGATAATCTTATTCGGTTCTCCGAGGGAAAGGAATAGATCCTCGAGCCTTAGCAGGAAGATAACAGATGAAGTCGTATAATAGGCCCTCTCCCAGAGTTCTGATGCCCCTGCGACATCACCCTCTCCTAAATAAACCTCTCCGAGGCCGAGATAGGCAGGTATAAAATCCTTATCGAGTTTCAGAACCCCTTTAAAAACCCTTTTGGCCTTATCCAGGTTACCATCCTCAAGGAGACTTCTACCAAGTTCATATCTCATCCCGATGAATCTCTGCTGCTCGGCTTTCCTGTCTTCAGATGAGAATATCCCTTTCAGTATCTTGATCTGAACCATATTGGTATCTTCCCACCTTCCCTGCCTCTGGTATATATCTCTCATTTTATAAAGTGCCGTAAGATTGGTTCCATCAATATCAAGGATGTGCTTTAACATGTGGAGTGCATCTTCCAATCTCCTTGCCTCCTCGTAATCTGCCTCGAGGGCGAATAATATCTCGATATTTGATGGGCTCAAGTCCATTGCCTTCTGGTGGAGCCGGATAGCCTCATTGATATTCTTCTCCTTGTGAAAAAGGTTTCCGAGCCTGAGGAGGGAATCTATGTGATTTGGGTCCTGCTGGAGGATCTTATCAAAATAACCGATTGCCTCAGCATTTCTTCTTGCAAGGAGGGCATTTGCACCCTTAGAATACATCTCCTGAATCTTCAATTCCTTCTTGTGTATCTTCGTGGCCTTCCAGTTTAAGAAATACCTTCTTGTATCTTTTATCGCTACAATAAGGATTACGAGAAGGGCACCAGAGGCCCAGGAAAGCAGGATAAGACCGATCTTGGATATTTCGTAGGTTCTCCAGGCGAGATTTATTATTATAACATCCCTGTTTATATTGGCCAGATAACCAATACCAAGGATGGAAAGGATTATCAAGAGGATTATACCAAAAAATAATATACGCCGAAACATATAACGCAGTCCCGATTAACTCCTAAATCTCAATCTTCTGGGCATCACCCCAGAGTTTTTCAAGCTCGTAATAATGTCTTGTATCCTCATCAAAGACATGCACAACAAGGTCTCCATAATCCATCAGGATCCAGTGAGCATCTGGAAGTCCTTCTATATGGGAAGGGTAAATAGTCTCCTTTGATAGTTTTTCTTCAACTGCTTCGGCTACAGCCTTCACCTGTCTTGTGGTTACACCTGAGCAGATCAGAAAATAATCAGCTATCGGAGTCAGTCCTTTAAGCTCCAGTACAAGGATATCTGAGGCCTTCTTTTCTCTTGCTGCAACCGCTGAAAGGACGGCCTTATCTTTTGATTCTAACGCCAAACACCTCCATAACTACAGTTATGAGTTTCGAGTTCGGAGTTTAGAGTTAAAATCTAAATCTAAATTCCCTAACTCAGAACCCCGAACTTACCTGTAAAGCCTATGTGTAATTATATACGATTCTACAGGATCAGGCAAGAGATATTTAATACTTCTTCCTGCCTTGATGTTCTTCCGTATTAAGGTAGAAGATATATCCAGGCTTATAACCCTCTCAAAGCATATCGACCTTCCATTCTCGGAAATCTTGCGGTAGCTCTGCCTTATACCCTGGTCTAACTCTATAAGGATAGAGTTTGTAATGAATCTAAGATAAGGAGACTTGCTCAGAGATTGGAATGAATAAGGTGGTCTTAAGAGGATAACGAAATTTGCAAGGCTGAAAAGCTTATCTGCCTCCCTCCATGTAGGTACCTCGAGGAAAGTATCTATCCCGAGTAAGAAGAAGAGCTCTCCCCCGTAGTTTTTTAAGATCTCCTCCAGTGTCCTGACCGAATAAGATTTCCCTATTCTTTCAACCTCTATAGGGGATACATCGAAGAAAAAATTAGATCTAATCGCAAGTCTCGCCATTTCAAGACGGTGATGGGGTTCGATGATCTCGCTATCTTTATGTGGAGGACGGGCAGAGGGTATGAATAAGACCTTATTTAATTTTAACCTTTCCCTTATCTCCTCTGCAGGTCTCAGATGTCCGTAATGAATGGGGTTGAAGGTCCCACCCATGATCCCGATTTTCATATAAACTGATTATAACAGATAAATCTCCTTGTCAAGTGGAATTATAACAATACTTATTTAATCACAAATAGCCTTGACGGTTTCTATAAAGTGTGATTTAATTCAACGAGCAGTTGATGACTTGCAGATGATGAAGATGCTATGCCCTTGATATTATCTCTATGTTTATTAAAGACCTAAGCAATTGCAAAGAAATTGTAGCAGGAGACAATACAATCCTCAGAGAACTCCTTCATCCTGATAAGGCAGATCTACAACTCAGATATAGTTTAGCCTATGCAACTGTAAGGGTAGGCGAAAGTTCTCTGCCCCATAGGCTAAAAACCTCAGAGGTCTATTATATCTTAGAAGGAGAAGGGGTAATGTATATCGATGATGAATCTGCAAAGGTTCATCAGGGCCAGGCAATTTATATTCCACCAAATTCCAGACAATACATCCAGAATACAGGGAATTCCGATCTAAAATTTCTTTGTATAGTAGATCCTGCCTGGAAAAAAGAAGACGAAGAGGTATATGAAGGAGGTTAAAATGATATTAAGATCGCTCACAAGGTACAGAGATGCAGGACTTCTGATACTCCGCATTTTCATAGGGATTATGTTCCTTTACCATGGTGCTCCCAAATTGATCGGTGGTCCGGAGAAATGGGAAAAACTGGGTATGGCTATGAACCATGTTGGTATCCCTTTTATGCCTGTTTTCTGGGGATTCATGGCAGCCTTTTCTGAATTTTTCGGCGGGATATTTATCATTCTGGGTCTCTTTTTCAGACCCGCCTGTATCCTTCTCCTAACAACGATGGCGGTCGCCTCCATAATGCATATAGGAAAAGGTGACGGTTTACAGATTGCATCCCATGCAATTGAAGACGGAATAGTATTCCTGAGTCTGATTCTTATTGGTCCCGGCAAATATAGTATGGACAGGGAATGACTATACTTTCAGGGAAAAACTACTCAAATCCCAGCCCCTTCCTCAATTTCCTGTCAGCGTTTATGATATCCTGAACGTTTTCCCCGTTAATCTCCCAGGAGTAATCATCCTTTGAGTTCCTTTTCAGTTTTATATTGAGCGGTTTTTTAGGTTTAGTTTGTACGAGCGATGGAATTTGCTGGATCGAAGTTGATTGAGATTTTTCTGTGGAAGGAGGTGGCGGCGGCGCTCCCTCTGCAATCACAAGAACACTAATAACAATGAATGTCACTACCACTACTATAAATCCTTTCATATGAGTCTTTCCTCCCCTCTTATTTTTTATGAGAGGATACTATTAAATCTCCCTTTAGTCAACTATCCTTGACTTCATCCGATCTTTCCTATATTTTTAGATGCGATGGGGATCGTTGTAGGTCTTACAGGTGGAATTGCCACAGGAAAAAGTACAGTCTCGGCTATCTTTAAAAGACTGGGCGCCTATATTATAGATGCTGATGAGCAGGCGAAGAAGGCAGTCAGAAAAGGGACTTCGGCATGGAAAGAAATAAGAGATTTTTTTGGGGTGGGGATACTTAATCGTAATGGGACGATTAATAGAAGAAAGCTCGGACGGATTATATTTGAAGACAAATCAAAGAAGAAAAGACTTGAGGAAATAATCCATCCCAGGGTATTTAAAGAAATAGAGATGCTCAAAAAGGCTATCATAAGAAAAGACAGGGATGCCATAATCCTTTGTGATATTCCACTTTTGATAGAGAGTGATTACCACAGGAAGGTTGATAAGCTAATCCTTGTTTATTCAGGAAAGAGAGAACAATTAGCAAGACTTACTAAAAAGTTTTCTTATGAAGATGCATTAAGAAGAATCAAATCCCAGATGTCTTTAAATAAGAAGAAAAGATATGCCGATTACATTATTGACAACAGTGGTTCTATTAAAGAGACCGAAACACAATGTAGAAAGATCTATGCTGAACTTGCTTCAGCATCCCATGAAAAGAGTCCCTGAAACAATTTCAGAGTGATAAATCCCGATTACATACTACTATCAGGTCTTGACTTTTTACTCACATTTCTGTAAAACTTAACGAGTGAAAAGGTTAACTAAGGCGATATTCCCGGCTGCCGGACTGGGAACTAGATTCCTGCCAGCCACCAAAGCCTCTCCTAAGGAAATGCTCCCTATCGTTGATAAACCGATGATCCAGTACGGAGTGGAAGAGGCTGTGGCCTCAGGAATAGAAGAAATCATAATCGTCACAGGCAGGTGGAAGAGGGCAATCGAGGATCATTTCGATATCGCCTTCGAGCTTGAGGAAAACCTGAAAGCGAAGGGTGAAAGTAGCCTCCTCAAAGAAATCAAAAGGATTGCTAATATGGTAACTCTCTGTTATATACGCCAGAAGGAGGCCCTTGGGCTTGGACATGCTATCCTCTGTGCAAAACAATTGATAATGGATGAACCCTTTGCGGTCATTCTTGGAGATGATATAATTGATTCTAAGGTTCCTGCAATCAAGCAGATGTCAGAAATCTATAAAGAGTATAACAGCCCTATCCTAGCCATACAGAGGGTAAAAAAAGAAGAGGTTCATAGGTATGGTGTCATCAAAGCGATTAGTGTAGGAGATGGTGTTTATAAGGTTCTTGATCTGGTTGAGAAACCAAAGACAAAGGAGGCCCCTTCCGATCTTGCCATAATTGGAAGATACATCCTCACCCCTGAGATATTCGAAATCCTTGAGAGGACTACTCCAGGAAAGAACAGGGAAATCCAGCTTACTGATGGACTAAAGGAGATGCTGAAAAAAAAGCCTATTTACGCCTATGAGATTAAGGGAAAGAGATACGATGCAGGAGATAAGCTCGGTTTCCTGAAGGCAACAGTAGAACTTGCCTTAAAAAACCCTGAATTGGGAAAAGACTTTAAGAATTACCTAAAGACACTCCATCTTGAAGATTGGTAATAAGAATTGACTACAACTAATAATGAGGTGATTTACAGTGCCAAACTTTGAAGAAATTGAACATCATCCTGAGATACCCCCAAGGTTACCTGTACTCCCTGTAAGGGATATAGCGATCTTCCCTTACATGATCATACCACTCTTTGTGGGAAGGGAAATGTCTATAAAGGCGATAGACGATGCCCTCTCAGGAAACAGGATGATACTTCTTATAGCCCAGAAAGACCTGAATATTGAGAATCCCGAACCTAAGGACCTCTATGAGGTAGGAACTGTGGGTATGATCATGAGGATGTTAAAACTTCCAGACGGGAGGATTAAGATCCTTGTACAGGGACTTTCAAAGGCCAGAATAGAAAGTTTTGTCAAGAAAGAACCTTACTATATTGCTGAGATCCAGAAGATCCAAGACCCAAAGGTAGAGATTACACTGGAGACTGAGGCCTTAATCAGGAATGTTAAGGAACAGCTCGACAAGGCTGTCTCTTTAGGAAAGGTACTCCTTCCAGATATACTTGTAGTGGTGGAAAATCTTGAGGAGCCAGGCAGGCTCGCAGACCTCATCGCATCTAATCTCGGTCTCAAGGTAGATGTTGCCCAGGAGGTCCTTGAGACCATAAACCCTATATCAAGACTAAAAAAGATTGGAGATATTCTATCGAGGGAAATTGAGCTTCTCACTGTCCAGCAGAAGATCCAGACTGAGGCAAGGGGGGAGATAGATAAGACCCAGAGGGAATATTTCTTGAGGGAACAGCTAAAGGCAATACAGAAAGAATTAGGGGAGATGGATGAAAGGGCAGAAGAGATTCAGGACCTCGGAAAGAGGATCGAAGAGGCAAAGATGCCTGAGAAGGTCGCAAAGGAAGCCGAGAAACAGTTAAAGAGGCTTGAAAAGATGCATCCGGATGCGGCTGAATCCGCAGTTATCCGAACATATATAGATTGGTTGGTTGATCTTCCCTGGAGTAAAAGCACTCAGGATAACCTCGATATAGCTATGGCAAAAAAGGTCCTGGATGAAGACCATTATAATCTCGAGAAGGTAAAAGAAAGGATCTTGGAGTATCTGGCAGTAAGGAAACTAAAAGAGAAGATGAAGGGTCCAATCCTCTGTTTTGTTGGTCCCCCAGGCGTCGGAAAGACATCCTTAGGTAAATCTATAGCGAGGGCATTGGGAAGGGAATTCGTCCGCATCTCATTAGGAGGGATAAGGGATGAGGCTGAAATAAGAGGACACAGGAGAACATACGTAGGTGCCCTCCCCGGGAGGATTATTCAGGGTATTAAGCAGTCAGGCTCAAACAACCCTATCTTCATGATGGATGAGATAGACAAGGTTGGGGCAGACTTCAGGGGGGACCCATCTGCTGCTTTATTAGAGGTCCTTGATCCGGAGCAAAACTATTCATTTTCTGACCATTACCTGGGAGTCCCTTTTGATCTCTCAAATGTGATGTTCATCACTACAGCAAACCTCGTAGATCCAATCCTGCCCGCCCTTAAAGACAGGATGGAGACAATAGAGATCGCTGGATATACAGAAGAAGAAAAGCTCGGCATAGCCAGAAATTTTCTGATTCCAAGACAGCTCTCAGAAAATGGGATTACATCGAAACAGCTCGAGATAACTGACAAGGGAGTCCTTACAGTCATATCTCAATATACAAGGGAGGCAGGGCTTAGAAACTTAGAGAGGGAATTGGCAAATATCTGTCGTAAGGTAGCACGCCAGATAGCTGAAGGGAAGAAAAAATATGTGAAGGCAACACATAATAAGATTCATCAATTCCTTGGTGTACCGAAACATCTTCCTGAAGAGGAAAGGGAAAAGGATGAGATCGGTGTTTCTACAGGCCTTGCCTGGACACAGGCAGGTGGTGATATCATTTATGTAGAGGCTACAACAATGAAAGGGAAGGGTAACCTTACCCTCACAGGTCACCTCGGTGATGTGATGAAGGAGTCAGCCCAGGCTGCCTTGAGTTATATAAGGTCCAAGGCCTCCTTACTCGGTATAAAAGAGGATATCTTCAACAAAATAGATATACATATCCATGTCCCTGCCGGTGCTATTCCAAAGGATGGCCCATCCGCCGGAATCACAATGGCAGCAGCACTGGCATCTGCTCTCACAAATAGACCTGTAAGTAAGGATGTTGCCATGACAGGAGAAGTAACACTAAGGGGAAGGGTCCTTCCCATAGGGGGACTTAAGGAAAAAGCCCTGGCAGCAAAACAGGCTGGAATAAGGTCTATCATAATTCCGAAAAGGAACAAAAAGGATCTGGAGGAAATTCCAAAGAATGTAAGAAAGGGGTTAGAGTTCGTCTTCGCTGATACAATGGATGATGTCTTTTCAGCGGCACTTAAGAATCAAAAACAGAAGAATTTGACCAGATTCCATTAAATCAATTCCTATGAAGTTAAGCGAGATCGGAGAGTTAGGCCTCATCCAGCGGATCAAAGAAGGTCTCCCCCTTCCCCATGAACAGGTTATATTAGGAATCGGAGATGATGCAGCAGCCCTAAGGCACCCACCGGGTTCTCTCGTCATTATTACTTCGGACATGTTCCTTGAAGGCATACACTTCGACCGCGCTCTCTTTACTAAATTTCAGATAGGTTTTAAAGCACTTTCCGTAAATATAAGTGATATTGCAGCTATGGGGGGTAGGCCTACTGCAGCCCTGATATCAATAGGACTTCCAGCAAATATATCTGTTAAAGATGTCGATAGTATCTTTGAAGGGATAGAGGAGTCTGCGAAAGAATACGGGGTCTCCATAATCGGAGGAGATACCTGTAGATCCAGATCTGGTATCATCCTTAGCATAGCAGTTCTTGGAAATGTGGAAGAAGACCTTATGGTTCGTAGATCCAGGGCAAAGTTAGGAGACGCCATCTTTGTCACAGGGACATTAGGCGATTCTGCCATGGGACTTGAGATACTTAAGAGCAGGTTACGGGTCACGGGTCACGGGTCACGTTCTCTTATTGAGAAGCATCTTTTACCAAAGCCGAGAGTTGAGGAAGGACGGATAATCGCAAAGAACAAATGGGCCACATCTATGATCGATATCAGCGATGGCCTTGCATCAGACCTTAGTCATATATGCGATGAAAGTGCTGTGGGAGCCGAGATTTATCATGACGGAATTCCTATATCCTTTGAGTTAAAGGAAATGGCAGATAAACTGGAAAGAGACCCTTTGTATTACGCCCTCAGAGGTGGGGAGGATTATGAGCTATTATTTACTGTACCGATGGACAGGGTGGAAGAGGTTATAAAGGCCGAAGTCGAAGGGAGGCCTTTAGCTGCAATGATAGGGAATGTGATCAAAGATGATAGGGTCTTAATAGATAAAGATGGTAGACGCCACACCCTCTCTCCCATTGGTTATAATCATTTCAAGAAAGGTAAAAAATGATTTCAATAATTAATCCCAGACTTCGGGCTGCTTTAATATTGATTATTGGTTATTATCGCAATGGGAATAAGAGAAACCATTAAAGGCATCCTTACATTCGATGATTCTCCGAATCGTCTATCCCTGGCCTTTGCTATTGGTATTTTTATTGCTTTTACACCAACAGTAGGCCTTCATACTTTAAGCGCTATTTTTATGGCATGGGCTTTAAGGATGAATAGGGCTGCAACCTTTGCTGGCACCTTTGTGAGCAATCCCTATACCCAGATTCCTATCTACGGGTTATGTCTCTGGGTTGGTTCGAAACTTTCAGGGCAGAAAATAGAATTCAATATAGACTGGAAAAATCTTAGCTTATGGAGCTTATGGGGAGAGATTAAACCCCTCCTTCTTCCTCTTATACTCGGTGCAACAATCCTGGGGATAGGAGCGGCGATAATCTCTTACTTTACTCTTTATTATTTAATCCAGAGATATAGAAGATATACAAAGAATAAAAAATTAAGTTCGTTATGAATGAAGAGCATAAAGTAAGAAGGTTAACAATTCCTCATATAGTTCTTTTCTCTGCAACCCTTTTCACAACCTTATTCTTCGGGGCTATTCAACAGGGAATCAAGCCCGAAGAGATTTTTAAGGATCTGAATATCCTCAGAGGAATTCCCTTCTCCCTCACACTCCTTTCTATCCTGGGTGGTCATGAACTTGCCCACTATTTAGCATCAAGAAGACATGGGATAGCCGCCACATTACCCTACTTTATCCCTGCCCCTACTTTAATAGGGACTTTCGGTGCCGTAATAAAAATGAAGGCACCCATAAAAGATAGAAGGGCACTTTTAGATATCGGGGCAGCAGGTCCAATAACAGGCTTTATTATCTCTACAATAGCATTGGCAGTAGGTCTCGAATATTCAAGGGTAGAGGTTCATGTAGCAAGACCTGAATCTGGTTCAGGACATGGTATAACACTTGGATCGTCCATCCTTCTCGATATTCTTGTGAGGATTGTACTGGATATTGATCTAAAGGACTATGATCTATTTTTCCACCCTATCGCCTTTGCAGGATGGATAGGTCTTTTTGTTACATCACTGAATTTACTTCCAGTGGGCCAGCTCGATGGGGGCCATATTATATATGCCCTATCTGGTGGATGGCACAGTCTTATATCGAAAATAACAATCCCTGTTCTTATTGTATTGGGTATTCTGGGATGGGAAGGATGGTATATATGGGCCTTCCTCCTCATATTTTTAGGCATAAGGCATCCACCCCTTACCTATCCCTTTATCCCTCTGGATAACAGGAGGCGTAAGATTGGATGGCTCTGCGGTGCTATTTTCATTCTTACATTCTCCCCAGTACCATTTTCGGGATTGTAAACCCCATTAGAAAGTTTCATCTTAACGACTGAAGTCAGCGGTGGCTGTAAGCCATCCGCTGGAGTGACTTGTTAGCCTTTCTCTTTGATAATTTTTTCATATCCATCATGGGTCCCAATCCAGACCCATATAAAATCTTTCCCGTCTTCTATAGCAAGTGCCCGATTATTGAGTCCAATCCTTACTGACCAGAACTTACTAACTTTTTTGAAATGAAGGGATGGGTGCAAAGGGTTAGTCTTAAGTAGTTCAAAGTTCTTTTTCGCTATCTGCTGAATAGGTTCAGGAAGGTTCTCGTAGCATTTCCAGAAACGAGTAGTTGTCCGATGCATTTAGAGTTCCTTGAGTTGCCCCTTAGCTTTTTCATTAAGTGCCTCTTTGATCAGGAAATCCAACTTTCCAGACTCTGAATCTGCTGCAATCTGTTTATCCCATTTTTCCCAATCCTTTTCAGAAAACCACTTTCTAAGGCGGACGTATTCCTCTTCCGAGAGGGATTCAATTACAGCCTCAATTTCTTCTACTTTTGACATATCTAATCTACCCCCTTTTTCTATAAATTCTTTAAATTCGTTCCAATAGCGTAAGCTTGTTTTAGATATTCTAACTTTTTTAATACTGATCCTTTCTCCATTATATCACTAAAGAAAGACATATTTATTATTTTAACACCAAGGCAACCAAGAAGGCGATTGTAAAATTCCACTAATATTTTAGATTCATCATCCACGTTTTTTTGATTCATGGGCGTTATAATAATTGCCTTCTTTCCTGTGATCAACTCCCTGTTCTGTAAATGATAATAAAAGAAAAGTCTGTCAAGAAACGTCTTCATCAATCCAGTAACTCCACACCAATAAAGAGGGCAGGCAAATATCAGCAGTTCACTTTTATTGATAAAGTTCCGAATCTCTGTCATATCATCCTGAAAGGAGCATTTAGATTCATCTCGACATGAATAACAACCGATACAGTTTGAAATATGTTTGCTTCTAAGTTCAACAAGTGTAGGATTTGATCCAGCACCTTTAGCCCCCTCAATAATCTTACCAACAAGGATGTCTGTATTACCATTAATTCTGGAGGCTCCATTTACAATTAGAACAGATTCAGCCATGATTTACCTTTTTATGTATGGCTAACGTGGAGCTAAGGGGCTGCGCGCTTTTGCGCAGTCCCGCTTGAGCGCAGGGTTAGGCATTTACGGTTTCTTCCCTAGCACTGCCGCCTGATATTTGGCCAACAACTGCGGGTTTTCGATTGAACCGTGATGGTGGACTTGCCTCCAG
>JACRGW010000089.1 GCA_016212195.1 Nitrospirota bacterium | reverse complement strand
TGGTAAAGGCTGTGACCGCCAAGTATACAGCAGAAGAGCTTATTACAAAGAGGCCGGCGGTAAGCGATGCAATGAAACTGTCTCTTACTGAAAGGCTCCTTCAGCACAACATAGCAGTTGATGCATTCTCTATCGTGGGTTTCAGCTTCTCCAAGATTTTTATGGAAGCCATTGAGTCAAAACAGACAGCAGAACAGCTCGCACTAAAGGCAAAAAGAGACCTCGATAGGATAAAGATTGAGGCAGAGCAGACGGTTACAGCAGCAAAGGCAGAGGCAGAGTCCCTGAGGCTGCAGAGGGCAAATATTTCACCGGACCTTATAGAGCTTAGAAAGATAGAGGCCAATCTCAAGGCTATAGATAAATGGAATGGGATACTCCCCCAGGTTACAGGTGGTGGAGCGGTGCCATTTATTGGCGTAGGTGAAATACAGAAGAGATAACCGAGTAATCATTAGAGGTATCCATTGGTTAGATATGTCTTACTGGTTATCATTGCAGGCATTCCGTAGGCGGTATTATAGCCAGAAGAAAGGGTCACATCCCGATTTCGATTACATCTTAGTTATGATGTGACTCTTGTCAATAGTTACACGGATGAACTCTTTGACTTCCATAGGCAACTATTTTATCCAGTTTCGCCAATCGACGTCAACATCTCCCCTAATCTTATATCTAAGCATAGAATCCTTGCAGGGACAATGCCTCTCTTTTTCTGAGATCTCTTTTAATGCCTTTAGGATAATAGAAGGAATTTCTTGCATTGCTAAAGATACCGCTTCTTTTTTATGGGAGGGCAGGGTTCCTTCGAAGAGCACGCCCTTTTCATACGGCAGGGTTTTTATACCTTCTGCATAATTACTTATGTAACTTAAAGACCCATAACACATCTCAAGTTCCTTCGCGAGAAAAACCTCAGGGACAAGGGTCATTCCGACCATATCAGATCCGACCTGTCTGAAGAAATTGATTTCGGCAGGTGTTTCGAGTCGTGGACCTTCTGTGCATAGATATACACCTCCCACATGTGTCTTGATATCAGAAAGACCCGTTAGTTTTCCTAGGGCTTCCCTGATCTCAGGGCAGAAAACAGGATTCTGTCTTATAAAGCCAAGCCCCCTATTCTCATAGAATGTATTGGGCCGATTCCTTGTAAAATCTATAACATCATCAGGGATAACATAATCACCGGGGTGAAATCTTTCATTAATTGCGCCTGGCCCTGTCCATGATATTATCCTCTCTGCACCGAGTTCTTTAAGTGCCCAGATATTCGCCCTGTAATTAACAAAAGGCGCTGTAAGGTTATATCCCTTTTCTCCATGCCTCGACAGGAATGAATAGGTAAGACCTTCAAATTCAAAGATATGGATGGGTGATACAGAACCAAAGGGTGTAGATAAAGTTATTGATTCCCTGAGTCTTCCGAAAACATTATGAGGAAAATCATATGCACCACTGCCACCTATAACGGCTAAACTTATCGCCATTCTCTATGAGTCGTAGATCCTTATTATCCCGTACAGGGTATTCCTCTGAGCCGGTATATAACCTGCGTCCCTGATTATCTCGACTATCTCTTCTTTTGTCATCCTGTAAGTCGTACCTGCTGCTGACACAACATTTTCTTCAATCATTGTGCTTCCGAAATCATTCGCCCCGAATTTCAAGGCAACCTGGGCCATTTTAGGCCCTTGTGTAACCCAGGAAACCTGTATATTCTTAATATTGTTGAGGATTATCCTCGAAATTGCTAAAACTTTGAGATATTCCACCCCTGTTGCAGGGTAAAACTGTGAACCGTGAACTGTGAACTGTGAACTGATCTCAGTATTTAATGGCTGGAATGTCCATGGTATAAAGGCTGTAAATCCTCCTGTCCTGTCCTGAAGTTCTCTCAATCTGATAAGGTGTTTAATTATATCTGCCTTCTTCTCGACACTTCCGAACATCATTGTAGCTGAGCTTGGAATACCGATACCGTGGGCTATCTCCATTACTTCAATCCATTCATCGCTCTTAATCTTCTTTGGGCTTATAATACCTCTTACCTTGTCTACAAGGATCTCAGCACCACCACCAGGGATAGAGTCAAGTCCAGATTCCTTAAGTATCGTGAGGATTTCCCTGATTGTCAGGTCAGAAAGTCTTGCGAAATGGATAATCTCAGGAGGGGAGAAGGCATGGATATGTATAGGGAAACTTCTCTTTATCGATCTTAAAAGGTCTGTATAGTAGTCGATCGGCAAAGAAGGATGAAGTCCACCCTGCAGGAGAATCTGTGTTCCACCAAGTTTCAGTATTTCTTCTATTTTTCGGAATATTTCATCATTCGAGAGAATATATGCATCCGAATCATTCTCATCCCTGTAGTAGGCGCAGAATCTGCATTTGTTTATACAGATATTTGTGTAATTGATATTCCTGTCGATTACGAATGTGACTCTCTTTTCAGGATGGATTCTCTTCCGAATACTGTTCGCCATATCACCAAGTGTGAGAAGGTCAGATGTTTCAAAGAGATTAATCCCTTCTTTCTCGCTTATCCTTTTTTCTGTTGTAATCATGAGACGCCCTTTTGGACAGGCGGGACGCCTGTCCTACCAGTAAGTTCCGACACCACAACAAGTAGGTCAGACGTCTCCCCTGACTTTTCATGGTTCTCTGTGTTCACATGTAGCGTAACCCCTTCACCCATAAACCTTTGTCTCATTATAAAGCGTATCACGTTCTACAGGAATTTTCCCTGCCTTTTTGATAAGATTTATAAGCTCTTCTTTTGACATTTCTTCTCCTGTCTGGGCACCTGCTGCATGGGTTATCTTTTCTTCAACAATTGTTCCATCAATATCGTCTACTCCAAAGTTTAGAGAGACCTGGGCAATCTTTTCACCGAGCATTATCCAGAATGCCTTAATATGGTTGAAGTTATCGAGAAATATTCTTGATATTGCAAGGGTCTTGAGGTCATCGAATCCTGTAGTCAGACCTTTCTTCTCAACCCTGGTATTCAGAGAATGAAAACTGAGTGGGATAAAGGACTGAAATCCTCCTGTTTTATCCTGGAGGTTACGAAGCCTTTCGAGGTGATCCACTCTATCCTCAAAACTCTCGAGATGTCCGTAAAGCATGGTTGAATTCGATCTTAGACCAAGCCTGTGCGCAGTCTCCATTACCTCAAGCCATCTCTCCCCGCTTATCTTCTTATCGCATATAGCCCTTCTTACCGAACTATTGAATATCTCAGCACCGCCACCAGGAAGTGATCCTAGTCCTGCCTCTTTAAGAAGTGAGAGGACCTCTCTCACTGTGAGGTCAGATATACTCGCAAGATAATCTATCTCTACAGCTGTAAATGCCTGTATGTGTACATCAAGAAACTCATTTTTTAGTGCTTTAATTAAACATAGATAGTAATCAAGGTCGAGTTCAGGATTAAGGCCCCCTACTATATGAAACTCAGAAGTACCATTTTCGATCTTCCTCGCTGAATCCATAATCTCATCTATTGTCATACTGTATGAACCATTTTCATTCTTATCCTTGCTGAAGGCACAGAGGGCACATCGGTTTATGCATATATTAGTAGGGTTTATATGGCGGTTTATGATGAAATAGACATAGTCTCCACTCCTTCTCTTTGTTGCATAATCTGCAATATGTCCTATAGAAAGAAGATCATTGGAACGAAAAAGCTTTATCGCATCTGACCTATTGATCCTCTCACCTGATCTGACCTTCTCTTCAATCCTCTTTAATTCCAATCCCTTCCCTCCTGATAGAGAATTTTTCCTGATACCATTGTCAGATGAACACCCTTTGTCTCTCTTATGAGATCAGAATATATATCACCACTTGAACTTTCTGGCATTTTAACAGCAATTATATCTGCCTTCTTCCCAACCTCTAAAGTTCCGACCTTTTCTTCCAACCCTAATGCCTTTGCCCCGTTTATTGTTGCCATCTTAAAGATATTAAAAGGTGTCATGCCATTCTCACTGTGAAGTTTGTAGGCCATCCTCATTTCATCCCACATATTAAGGCTGTTGCTACTCGCAAGACTGTCAGTTCCTAACCCCACATTAATCCCTTCTTTTATAAAACTGATAACCGGTGCTTTACCAACTTTAAGGTTAGTATTGCTTACAGGACAGTGGGCGATAGAAATCGAAGACTCTTTCATTATCTCTATATCACTGTTATCAACCCATATTGCATGTGCTGCAATGAAATTTTTTCTCAGCAGTCCAAGTCTTTTAAAGTATTTTATTGGTGAATCGGCGAAAAAGGGGAGGGGAGGGTTAAAGCCAAGATCTTCCATAAATTCCTTTATTTCTCCTTTTCCATCCCTGATAAACTTTCTTTCTTCCTCTGTCTCGCTTATATGGGAAGACAGGCTGATTCCATGCCTTAAAGTATATTCACTCACCTTTTTTAGAAGCCCATCAGAAAGTGAATAACACGAATGAGGCGAAATCCCTGCATGAAGAAGCTTGCTATCATTAAACCTTTTAAACTCCCTCTTCTTCTTAAACCATATATAGCTGGCAAGAAATTCCGATGGCCATATAAACTCATAAAATACTTTACCTCTTATGCCATAATTGTTTAATATATAAGGACTTATTGATTCTGATGTAATCTCTCCTATAGATGTTGTACCTGTACTTATCATCTCTTTCATCCCTATATGCACTCCATCCCCATATTCCCTTTTTGTCATCTTCATCTTTTGCTTAACTAATTCTTTTATCCATTCAAAGAAATCCATACCTTCAGAGAGTTTACCTTTTAATCCTGATAGTTCTAAATGTGTATGGAGATTTATAAGGCCAGGCATAATTACAGCATTCTCAATTTTTATTCTTTTTGCATAGGGATTCCTCTTTTCAGCAGCAGATATAGCCTCCACATCAACTATATTCTCTTTTTCTATAATTAAGGCATAATCTTCAACAGGGGGAGAAGATATTGGTAGAAGTTTCTCTGCAAACAATATAATTTTGGACATCCTTCTAATTAAAATGTTACCATTATGAAGTATTAAAGTCAACATTATGAAAGAATTAGAAGAAAAAATCCTATCAGATCCCATAAATAAAAAAGTTTTTTCGCTGACTAGAGATTCTTCATCAAAAATCTACTTGGTGGGAGGTTATATCAGAGATCTTATTGTCGGAATAGAGAAAGATGACAGGGATTATGTTTTCGAAGGATATGGAGCCTGGGATTTCGCTAAAAGGGTTGCTGGAGTACTTATGGGGAGTTTCG
>JACRGW010000083.1 GCA_016212195.1 Nitrospirota bacterium | reverse complement strand
AGTTTTCCAATCGTCCCTTCTCCCTTATCTATTTTCTTCATCACACTATCTATAGAATCCATCGTAGTCTCAGCCTTCTTAGTTGCTGACTTAAGGCTCTCCATAGTATCCTTTATACTCCCCCTGTTTTCTTCTACAATGGTCTTTATATCCTCTGTAACATTCTTGAGATTATCTACAAGTGCAGGACCTTTCCCCTTCAGGGAATCCGTAAACTTCTCAAGGTTGGCTAATATCCTGCCCATCCTCTCGTCGTTTGTCTCTATAATCCTGTTCAGACCCTCAGTGATGTCCCTGATATTGCTCAGGGTATCCTTCATCTTTCTCTTTCCTTCCTCAGTACCTACAACATCATTTATTGATTTCATAAAACTGCTTATATCTTCAGCAGCATAACTCAACTGCGTAAGTAACCTGTCCATATCTGCAACCTGAACCACTTGGATGATTGTATCACCTTCTTTGAGAGGTAGTTGATCAAGACTGCCAGTATTTATCTCGAGGAATTTTTCACCGAGGAGACCTATCCCTTTTATTGACGCCTTTGAGTCTTTCCTGATTATTATTCCAGAATTCAGGCGGATTGTTAATCGTGCCTTTCCTTCGGATATCTCTATCTTCTCTATAGTTCCAGCATCAACACCAGCAATCTTTACTTTTGATTTCTCGTCTATGCCAGCAACGGATGTGAAATAGGCAAATACCTTATACCCCTTCGGCTTAAATATTCTAAAATCACCAACCGTGAAGGTCATATAGGCAAGAATAACAATTACAATAGTTACAAATATACCGACCTTTATATCAGTACCTATTCTTTCCTTCTTCATCAGACCTCCAAACCCCCAGTCCCGCCTATGTTACATAGGCGGGATTAAACTGTTATTGGGCCTACAGCACTACCTGTAATAAACTGCTTTACAACAGGGTTCTTTGTATTTTTTATCTCCTCAGGGGTACCTATCTCTATTATTTCCCCATTATAGAGCATCGCTATCCTGTCTGCAATCTTATATGCACTCACAATATCATGTGTGATCGCAATGGATGTTACCTTGAGTTCTTTCTTCATCTCGATTATTAGTTCATTTATCACATCTGCCATGATAGGGTCAATGCCAGTTGTCGGTTCATCATAAAGCAGGATTTCAGGGTTCATTGCGATTGCCCTTGCAAGGCCAACCCTTTTTCTCATACCCCCAGATAGATCTGAAGGCATAAGATCCTCAATCCCGACAAGCCCTACCATCCTCAGTTTCTCTGATGATATCTCCTTAATCTCCTTGTCACTCATTTTTGTATGTTGCCTTAATCCGAATCCTACATTCTCCCACACAGAAAGTGAATCGAATAGGGCTGAACCCTGGAAAAGCATACCGAATTTCTTTCTTACTTCATTAAGTTCATTTTCTTTAATCTTTGTTATATCAACATTCGCGATAAGAACGCTTCCCCTATCTGGAGTCATTATCCCTATAATATTTTTAATAAGTACACTCTTCCCTGAACCGCTTCCACCAATCACTACCATGCTCTCTCCCCTATCTACCTCAAGGTTTACACCCTGAAGTACTTTTTTGCTGTCAAAGGATTTATACAGATCAACAACCTTGATCATTTTCAGAACAACCAGGCAGAGAGAAAATAGTCAGATATAAGGATTGTCATACAGGATATAACTACAGCACCTGTAGTAGCTTTCCCAACACCTTCCGCTCCTCCCTCTGCATTAAACCCTTTATAACAGCTTATCAAGGACACAGCCATACCAAAGAATGATGCCTTTACCAGACCATGATAGATATCGCTCAATTCGAGATAATCTTTTGTTCTGCTAATATATACTGTTGGGTTTGTTCCGAGAATCACGACACCAACAAAATAACCTCCGACAATCCCTATTATATCTGCAAGGACAGTGAGTGCAGGCAGCATAAAGACTCCTGCAAGAAATCTTGGCACTATCAGATATTTTACTGGATTTGTTGCCATCGTGTACAGTGCATCGATCTGTTCTGTAACCTTCATTGTACCGAGTTCTGCAGCCATTGCTGCCCCTGCCCTACCTGCTACTATGATGCCTGTTAAAACAGGCCCTAATTCCCTTGTCATAGAAAGGGCAACAACAGTTCCCATTAATGCCTCTGCATTAAATCGTTTAAAACCGGTATAACTCTGAAGTGCGAGAACCATCCCTGTAAATACAGCCGTTATAAGAACCACTGTTGTTGAGCGGACACCAACTTCAAGGAGTTGCTTCAAAATATTTCTTAAACCAAGAGGTGGTCTAACAAGCCATCTCAAAATATTCATAAAAAGAAGTACTACTCCACCTATCTCCAAGAGGAAAGGTTTAACATAAGACCCTATTAACTCGAATATCCGGAACATAATCTATTCTTTATAAACCCTCTTTACCCTTCTACTGATAGAGCACAGAACCTCATACGGTATAGTGTCTGTCAATTTTGCTATATCTTCAGCAGTAATAAAATACTTTCCCTGTTCACCGATCATGACTACCTCATCTCCTTCTTTTATATCCGGAATCCCTGTAACATCCACCATAGTCATATCCATACATATCCTCCCTGCCACAGGTGCTTTCATCTCCTTTATGAGTACTTCTCCTTTATTAGAGAGATTACGATTATAGCCATCCGCATATCCTATCGGTATGATAGCAATAATACTTTCCCTCTTAGTTATAAACGTTCTTCCGTAACTTATTGGAGTCCCTTCAGGAACCCTTTTAAGAGCGAGTATCCTGCTTTTAAGTGTAAGGGCTGGCTTAAGTTCAGGGCTTTTTATCTGGTCAGAAGGTAAATAGCCGTAGAGCATTATCCCTGGACGAACCATATCGAAATGGGAGTCAGGGAATGTGAGTATAGCAGCACTATTTGAGGCATGGCAAAGTGGAAAGTTTATCCCTATTTTTTTAAGATCTTTAATAACATTACTGAACCGTTTCAGCTGGAAAATTGCATATTCCTTGTCTGAGAGGTCTGCATCTGCAAAATGAGTCATTAGACCTTCAAGTCTCAGGTCTTTTAACTCAGCAATCTCTCTGATTTTATCTATTGAATCTTCTGCGATTATTCCCAAACGACCCATACCTGTATCTATTTTTATATGTATATTTGTGATCCTGCCTTTTTTATTTGACTCTTCTGATACTTTCCTGGCAATAGATACGTTATAGATTACAGGT
>JACRGW010000015.1 GCA_016212195.1 Nitrospirota bacterium | reverse complement strand
TAGAGAAAGATTATCGAGAAGATAGAGCCAAGCTGTATCGCTATCTCAAAACTTTTTATAAACTCCCCTTTGGATAAACCGAGGAGATGGGATGTCAATATAAGGTGACCTGTAGACGATACAGGTAAAAACTCAGTAATACCCTGGACAGTCGAAAGGATGATTGTGTTTAACAGGTCTAAGTCTTTTCCCATCGGTAGCATTATGCCTTCTTAATCCCGGTTAACAATACGGATTCTGGAGTTCTCTTCTTCCAGTCCGTCCACAATGACACCCAGGGAGACCATCCTCTCAATGTATTCTACCCTTTCTTTCTGTATAATCTCCCCAGGAATAAGTATCGGGATCCCTGGAGGATAGACCGTAACTATCTCTGAACTTACCTCTCCTGATGACTCCTTTAACGGGATTGACTTTTGAGTAGAAAGGAACGCCTCTCTCGGTGTCAGAACTAAGTTCGGAGTTCTGAGTTCGCCCTGAACTTGATTCAGGGTCGAAGTTAAGAGCCTTTTATCTTTTAATCTGGAACTTGCAACTTGTGAACTTTTTGACTTAATACTTATATCCCTGAGTGCCTCGGTAAGACGGTTAAGGTCATCCTTTCTGTCTCCGATACTCACTATAACGAGGATATTGAATGGATCTGCCATCTCTACCTGGATATCATATTCCCTGTTAAGTATCTGCGAGACCTCATATCCTGTCAGTCCAATATCAGAAACCCTCACGGTAATCTTTGTTACATCCATATCGCCCATCCCAAGAGATTTAATCTCCTCCCTACCAAAAGAGTAAATTCCTTCTACCTTATTTATCCTTTCCCTTGCCTCTTCTGCAAGTCTTATCACCTTTCCCAAAAGTTTTTCTCCTTCTGTTGCCATCTGCATCCTTGCAAGATCGAGGGATGCCATCAGGATATAAGAGGGACTTGTTGTCTGGATGAATCTGAGGGTATCTGCAAGTGTATCCATATCGATCCTTCCATGTCTTGCATGTAGCATGGAGGCCTGGGTCATTCCACCTATTATCTTATGGGTTGACTGGACACAGAGGTCTGTCCCTGCCTCTAAAGCAGGGATGGGCAGATCAGGGTAGAACCTGAGGTGAGGTCCATGGGCTTCATCTATAAGGACCACTATTCCCTTTGAATGGGCATAGGATATTATCTTTTTGAGATCTGCACAGATACCGTAGTAGTTAGGACTTGTAATGAACAACGCCCTTGTTTGTGGGTTTCCATCTATAGCCTTCTTTACAGACTTAAAACTAATATTGAGGACAACCTTAAGTCTATCATCAACCTCTGGATCAATAAATATCGGCTCGGCACCACTCATGATGAGCCCTGCAAGGACAGAGCGGTGGAGGTTTCTTGCAACAAGAATCTTTTCCTTGGGTTTTACTGTTGCGAGAATCATTGCATGGTTTCCACCACTCGTACCATTTACAAGGAAAAAAGAGCGGTCTGCACCATATGCCTTTGCTGCCAGTTCCTGTGCCTCCTTGATGACACCGGTAGGATTCTGGAGGGAATCAACCTCATCCAGTGTTGTGAGGTCTATCGAAAAGATCTTTGGACCTACGAATTTTCTGAACCTCATAGATATCCCTTTACCACTCTTATGGCCTGGTGTATGAAAGGATACCTTTTTACTCTCAGCCAAGGAAATCATCGCATCAAAGAGGGGAGTACTGAATTGTTCTTCCTTATCCATCATCCTATCGGAGATTCCTTGAGAGGGAGGGTTTTTAACGGTAGGTGAAGAGAGGTGCATTGTCCTCTATAACCTTCTCCTGTCTCTCTAATTCATTTCGGACATATTTGGGAAGCATGAATTGCCCTTGATGGCTTATCCCATCATAGTATCCAAGTTCACCAGAGATCCTTTTCCCTATCCTTCTGTTTACCTCATCGACTGGGATCTCTCTCGGGTCGAATCTCTTAGAGGCTAATGTGAATCCCCAGGGAAAAGCAAAGGAAGGGATGGACGCATAATAAGGGGCAACTACAGGGAATACTGCCCTGAGTGTTCTGTTAACAGCAGTAAAGTTTAAGAGGTTATTTATTGCGGTAGATCCAGCCTGAAGTGAAATTATACCATCCTCATTCAAGCGGTCTTTTACCATTTCATAGAATTCCCTTGTATATAAAAGATATGCAGGTCCTTCTTCTACTGGTTCAGGTATATCGATAACGATTATGTCATATTTATCAGAAGTCTCTTCGAGGTAACGACGGGCATCGAGGAATTTTAGCTCTGTCCTCGGGTCATCAAATGAGCCCTGGTGCCATTGAGGCAGGAGTTCCTTACATTTCTCCACCACCTCTTCATCGATATCCACCATTAAGACCTTCTTTACGCTCCTGTGTCTCAATACCTCTCTGAGAGTCGCACCTTCGCCTCCACCAACAATGAAGATATTCTTCGGTTCAGGATGGGTAAGCATTGCCGGATGGACCAAGGCCTCATGATAGATAAACTCATCCGTCTCAGAAGACTGCATCTTTCCATCGATCACAAGACATTTGCCGTAACTGCTGGTATCCATTATTTCCATCTGTTGAAACTTTGTATGGGTAGAGTAAAGCACAGTCCTCAGACTGTGCATATGGCCTTCGTAAGGAGTGGTATATTCAAGAAACCATTTGAAACTCTTTGGTTCTGTCATGTATCTGTGTTTCTCCTCTCTCAGGCTTGTGAGGTGTCTTTGTATTCATCGTTGAAATGATTCCCCTCCTCATCTCTACTATAGAAGGATTCTTTGATTGAAATCTCTTGATCAGGTAGGCTGCCGCGTCCTCGGGCTTGATAGTCTCACCGCATGTAAAGATATCTACTGCTGCATAGTTATACTCCGGCCATGTATGAATTGAGAGGTGGGATTCTGCTATTACAACCATCCCGCTGATGCCGAAGGGGCTGAATTGATGGAAGGATACATCCACGATGGTTGCCTTTGCCTTCTTTGCGGCATCCACCATCGCATCTTTAACCTCTTTCAGGTTACCAAGGATCTTTGAATTACAGTCCTTTAATTCCACTAAAAGATGGGTTCCTAAAGCATACAATCTACTACCCCCTTTCCTATCTAAAAGTTACCATAAAAATTGGTGTCCTCCACCATCCCTGATCCAAGTTCAGGGCAAGCCCTGAACTTATTTGAAATATAGCAATAATACGAAATTTGTCAATATAAAAAATAAAGTTGTTTGCAATATACAGTATTTTTAGCAAAATGCAAGAAAAAAATGAATCCGATAATTTTTTCCCCAGCGGTGTCTCAATCAGCTATTTAAGATTAAATCAAGATCCTTTAAGATATTTTCCCGATTTGAAAGGTCTGTAACATACTTGACTTTATTATCAAGAATGAAGTATATTCCCAGCATGGAAAACTGTGACGCCCTTGCAAAAGTACCTTATTTCAGAGGGTTGGAAGAAGAGATTGTATGCTCCATCCTTGAATATTCATCTGTAAAGGAAATTCCCCGTGGCAAATATCTTTTTACAGCAGATGAGATCTGTAACCATCTCTACATAATAAAAAAAGGTTTGATAGAGATCTGCCAGATAGGCGAAGACGGGAAAAAGATCATTCTGCATCATGCCGGTGAAGGCGCCTTCCTTGGAGACACAATCCTTTTTGATGATGGTAAATATGGTGCTGATGCCTACGCCATTAAGGATTCAGAACTCCTCGGCATAGAGAAGAAGAACTTTGAAAAACTGATACATAACCACCCTGAGATTGGTATAAGGATGCTGACGGATTTCGGAAAAAGGATTAAGAAACTTCAGTCTTTCGCAGCAGGAATTGCCCTTTATGATGTGAGGAAGAGGATTATAAGATTGCTCCTTGAACTCGTGAGGGGTGAAACTGTTAATAGCAAGAATGCCATCATTCTTGCCAATGTACCCACACAGGATGAAATGGCTTTCAGGATAGGAACTGTCAGAGAGGTTTTATGCAGGGGACTCCATAAACTTGAAAAGGATAACCTCATCAGAGTTAAAAGAGGTGAGATCGTTATATATGACATAAATAAATTAAAGAATCTTGTGCACGAAGAGGAGGAGAGTCTCTTCCCTATAACCCTGCCGATGAATAGACTTAAAATAGTCTCCGAGGCATTTTAGAAACCTATCTCCCCTTTTTCAGTTTCTCCATAGCCTCTTCTGCAATCTCTCTAATGGACTTAAAGCTTACCGAGTTGTTTTCAAATATCCTGGTCTGTCTGTTATCTTCCAATAGGTCTTTTATCCTTTCTGTTATTCCTGAGATCTTCAATTCGCCAAGCGCCCAGATAGTCTGACCCAAGAGATATACATCCTTTGAATCCAGTAGGCTTATCAGTTCTGACATAAAATCCCTGATCTTGTTCTTCTCAACCTGTCCTATCCTGCACATCGCCCATATAAAACCCTGAAGGCTTGATTCATCCTTCTGGAATTTCCTTAGCAGTAAAACAATCTTTCCCCTGAGTTCAGGGATGTTTCTCGCAATCTCTCCAAGTCCCTCTGCAACACCCCAGCAACTCATTGTATCATCAAAGGCATAAAAGATACGGCCCCATCTATGTTTGATCAGTTCTGGTCTGATCTTAGCAATCTCTCCCAGCGCCTTGGCACCAAGGAAACGTTTCTCCATATCTGAGTTATAAAGTAATGAGATTACATTTCTGAGTTTCTTGTTATCCTTAACTACCTCATCAACCACCAAGGACAGATATTCCTGTTTCCTGTTCATGTCAACACTAATATATCATGTTTTATAATTTCCCTACTTGCTCTCAGCAATTTAACGCAACACCCGTTGGTATGCTTCGTAAGGTGTTCCCCAGTTTAAAGTCTTTCTGGGACGACCATTTAACATATTCTGGACTTTTTTGATCTCTCTGCTCGTAATATCCCTGAAATCTGTTCCC
>JACRGW010000084.1 GCA_016212195.1 Nitrospirota bacterium | reverse complement strand
GCCCGCAACGGCAGATAACGTGGAGGAAACGACTTTCGTTCAAACCCTATGGGTTCTTTTCCGCCAAGAACGTTATCCTAAATTTTAATCACCTCCGCCAAACTCTCCCATCGCCTCTTCATAGAGTTCTGATGGACTGGATGTATATTTTGGTGAGAAATGAAAGATGATTAGTTTCTTGATCCCTGCCTTCTTTGCGATAAGCCCTGCCTGTTTCGCTGTGAGGTGATATCTCTCTTTTGCCCTGTCCCCATCCTTTTCGAGGAAGGCTGCCTCACAGTATAGAATGTCAGAACCTCCTGCAAGGTCTATAATCCTCGATTCATTTTCTTTACTGTATATCGCATCAACAACATAGGATACCTTCTGTCCCTTCGTCATAGTTACCATCTCTTCTCTGATTTTACCGAGGGCAAATTCCCTCTCTTCTATTTCCCCATCTCTCTTCCATCTCGCAAGGAAAGTAAAGTTATCAGGCTTCCCTTCTCTAATATATCGCTTTAGAACACCAAGCCAGGGACCTACAGGGAGGTCAAGTGCTTGCAGCCTGTCTTTCTTTATATTTATGTGTATCTTCTCTGAAAGGGAAAACGCAAGCGAGGGAATGAGGTGGTCTAAGATAACGGTATCAACCCTTAATAAGGAGTCATCAATCAGAGTCTTTTCAAAGGCTATTATCCCTTTATCCCTTTTTCTGAACTTCTCCCAAGAGTTAAAGATGGAAGTGGAAATACTACCTCTATCTACTTCATTAACCTCTACACTGAATCTATATTCCTCTACGAGGTTCCACGTATATCCTGAAAGCCTCCCTTCGATATTGGAGATTATCCCGGTCGGTCCAAAGACCCTGAGGTTCTTATCCCTGCCAAGTAATATTCTTAGGAGGTGATCGAATCCTATAAAGTGGTCAATATGGGTATGGGATATAAATACTTCAGAGACTTTAAGCAAATCTGCAGTGGCTAATAGGTCTATGCTGCCGAGGTCAAATAGTAAGTTCCTTCTTTCCCTGAGGATTTTCACAAAGAGGCCAGGATCATCAAAGGGACTACCGAGAAGCCTTGAATGAAAAATAGGTTTCATTCTTTACTGATAGAGGAACCTATGGATTGCTAACTGCAAATGTTCAGATAGAATCGGAAAGAGAAGAGACAAGACCTCTACTTCTACCTTCTTCAAACTGTATAGAATAGAGCCTTCTATAAAGACCACCTTTATGCATAAGTTCTTCGTGGCTTCCTGTTTCAACCACCTGTCCCTTATCGATCACCACGATCCTGTCTGCCCTCTGAATAGTTGATAGCCTGTGTGCTATAACAAAGGTGGTTCTATCCTTCATAAGATTATTGAATGCCTCCTGAACCATCCGTTCAGAGGCTGAATCGAGTGAAGATGTTGCCTCATCGAGAATAAGGATGGGTGAATTTTTAAGGAGCGCCCTTGCTATGGCTATCCTCTGCTTCTGTCCTCCGGAAAGCCTCACACCTTTCTCACCGATTACGGTATCATAGCCCAGGGGCATCTCCATGATAAAATCATGGGCGTAGGCGGCCTTGGCAGCCTCAATAATCAGTCTATCTCCCGCACCAATCTTTCCATAGGCGATATTATTTTTTACAGTATCATTAAAGAGGATTGTCTCCTGGCTTACAATGCCGATCTTTTCCCTGAGGGATTTAAGTGTCACCTCTCTTATATCTATCCCGTCTATAAGTATCGCCCCATCTGTAGTGTCATAAAATCGTGGTATGAGATTCATTAAGGTTGTTTTCCCTACACCGCTAACTCCGATTAAGGCTATGATCTCACCTGTACTCACTTTAAGATTTATTCCTGAAAGGGCATTCCTCTTCCTGTCCTCATAATGAAAAGATACATCCTTGAACTCGATATCCCTCTTTATATCAGGCAGTTCCTTCAGTCCATCACCTTTATAGGTCTCGGTCTTTATATCGAGGATGCTGAATATCCTTTCTGATGCACCTATCGCTTGTTGTATCTGTATGTTCACATGTCCTAATCTCCTTACAGGGGCATAGAGCATAAGGACCGCTGTCATAAAGGAGAAAAATGTTCCAGCTGAAGTAGTACCTTCAATCACCTGGCTACCACCATACCAGACCACAAAGGCGACACCGAGGCCTACACCTATGAACTCCATCAGGGGTGAGGGTATTTCTGAGATCTTTGTCACCTTCATGAATATATTTAGATATTTCTTATTCCTTTCATCAAATTTCTTCCCCTCAAAGTCCTCCATGCCAAAGGCCTTCACCATCTTAATCCCGGTAAATGTCTCTGATAAGGTCGTTGTGAGGTCCGCCATCTTGTCCTGGACGGTGCGGCTTATTCCCCTGAGTATTTTGCCTATCTTGATAACGATGAATCCTGTAACTGGAATAGCAAACATAGCAAGGATGGCAAGGTCCCATTTTCTATAAAAGGCAACACCCATAAGTGCTACAAAGGTAAAACCTTCCACGAAGAAGTTTTTAATACTGCTCGCAAGAACCTCCTGGAGTACACCTACATCGTTCGTCATTCTCGATATAAGGTTCCCTGAAGGGTTCTTAGTAAAGAAACCGAGTGGTAAAAGGATCAGATGATTGTAGAGGTTCTCTCTGAGGTCAGCCACAACCTTCGCCCCCACATACCTCATCATATAAGTATAAATATAACCGAAAAGGTTTTTAAAAAATGAGATGGCTACTATTGCGATAGTAATAATCTTTAACGTCTCCCAATCCTTTTTTATGAAGATGTCATCAATGACAGGTTTAGCCAACCACGCCTGTGCAGCTGAAAGGAAAGAGACAAAGAGACTGAGTAATATAGCTATTGAAATAATGCCGAAGTACGGTTTGACAGATATGAAGAGACGTCTGTAATGTTCCATCCCTTAAGAGTGATACCACAAAAAGCGGTAAAGGTCAATTCTATTTTTTCTCTATAAACTTCATAATCTCCTCAGCCGCTCTGTCTGACGCACCAGGGCTACCGAGTTTGTCTTTAATCTCTAAAAGGTCCCTCTTCATCATACCACTATAGGTAGGATTATCTAACATCTTCTTAAGAATACCTGCAATTTTTTTTGGATTTACATCAGACTGAATAAGTTCAGGGACTATTTCCTTCCCTGCAAGGATATTCACAATCCCGATATTTTTAACCTTCACAAGGATCTTACCAAGAAGATAGGTTACAGGTGAGACCTTATATATGATCACCATCGGAACCCCTTTGATTGCTGCCTGCAGTGTTGCAGTCCCTGAAGTTATAAGGGCTGCATCTGAAAGGCTGAGAACATCATTTGCCTCTCCCCTTATAAGGATGATATCCACACCCTTTACCATCTCCTCGACTCTGGAGAAATCTACTGAAGGAGCTACAGGTATGATCGCCTGTACATCTTCTGATCTAAGGAGATTTAAAGTCTTTAGCATTATCGGAAGAAGCACCTCTATCTCCCTTTTTCTACTCCCAGGAAGAATTGCCAAGACAGGTCTTTCAGGGTTGAGTCTGTATCTCTTCATACCTTCTTCCTTACTTAATTCAATAAAGTCCTCATCAAGAAGGGGATGGCCAACAAATTCTGTATCCAGTCCTGCCCTTCTATAGATGTTCACCTCAAAGGGATAGGCAACCAACATCTTATCTACCAATTTCGCAATCTTTTTTACCCTTTTAGCCCTCCATGCCCATACCTGCGGGCTGATGTAATATATTACAGGGATTCCTTCTGCCTTTGCCTTTTTGGCTAACCTCAAATTAAAATCAGGAAAATCGATAAGGACAAGCACATCAGGTCTCTCTTCTCCGAGTTTTACAGTAAGTAACTTCAATGCCTTCCGAATTTTTCTGAGATGGGAGAAGACCTCAACTATTCCGACCACCGATATCTCTTTGATATCTGTCAGGATCTCGACACCCGAGGAATTCATCAACTCACCACCCATCCCAAAGACCTTAAGTTCAGGCAATTTTTTCTTTACTGCCCTGACGAGACCCGCCCCATAAAGATCACCAGAGGCCTCTCCTGCAACTATCATCAGTTTCTCCATAGGGGAGTATTATCACATAAATCTTATATGATCATCAAGGTTATAAAATATGATATTAATGATTGTCTTTTCCCTTTTTTCTGATAAAATGTTGATGGAATTATTTCTTATACAACGATGACCAATTTAGAAAACAGGATAAGGATAGCAAAGGGTGATGAAGAAGCTGACCTTCTTCTTAAAAGTGCGAAGGTAGTAAATGTTCTCTCCGGGGATATCCACGAAGATGATGTCGCAATAGCCCAGGGAAGGATAGTGGGATTCGGAAATTATAAGGCGAAAGAGATTATCAATCTCCATGGACTGTATCTTTCTCCGGGTTTCATAGACGGCCACATCCACCTTGAATCAACTATGGTAACACCTATGGAGTTCGCGAAAACCGTTGTACCCCTCGGCACTACCGCCGTTGCGACCGATCCCCACGAGATAGCGAATGTCCTCGGTCTTGACGGACTCCGCTATATGCTTAAGGCAAGCAGTGAACTTCCGATAGACATCTATATAATGCTGCCTTCCTGCGTCCCTGCAACAGATATGGAGACCTCAGGGGCGCATCTCGGTGCCCATGAGTTATCCTTATTCCTTGGAGAGGACCGTGTCCTCGGCCTTGGAGAGATGATGAATTTCCCTGGCGTTATCGAGATGGACCCTGAGGTAATGAGAAAAATAAAGATGGCAAGAAAAAAGATTATCGATGGTCACTCGCCACTCCTCACAGGAAAAGACCTTAATGCGTATATCTCTGCAGGGATAAAGTCAGACCATGAATGTACAAGGCTGGAAGAGGCAAGGGAAAAATTAAGAAAGGGTATGTGGATCATGATAAGAGAAGGAACAACGGAAAAAAACATGGAGGACATCCTTCCACTTGTGAACCCTGCAAATTCAAGAAGATGTTTCCTCGTCTCAGATGATAGACATCCCTTAGACCTTCTTAATGATGGCCATTTAAATTATTCCATTAAAAAGGCTGTCCGCCTCGGCCTTGACCCTATCCTTGCTATCCAGATGGTAACTGTAAATCCGGCAGAGTATTTGCACCTCGAAGGTCAGGGTGCTGTCGCACCTGGCTACAAGGCTGACCTCGTAGTACTCGAGGACCTTAAAGACTTTAAAGTCAAAAAGGTCTTTAAGGATGGTAACCTTGTTGCAGAGGACGGAAGACTTATTCTCAGTGAGTTCATCACTGAAAGGATAGTTATAAGAAGTACAATGAACCTTGATTCAACAGGAATAAGGAATATCAAAGTTAAGGAAGAAGGCGACAGGATAAAGGTTATCGAGATAATACCAGGTCAGATCTATACGAGGAAGCGGATAGAAAAAACTAAAGTCATAGATGGTGAAGTAGTCTCTGATATAGAAAGGGATATCCTCAAGGTCGCTGTCTTTGAAAGGCATATGGCATCAGGCAGGATAGGAATAGGATTTGTTAAGGGATTTGGCCTTAAAAGGGGTGCCATCGCCTCCTCTGTGGCTCACGATTCCCATAACCTCATCGCTGTAGGTGTGAATGACAGGGAAATTGAGAAATCTGTTATGGAAATAATAGGAATGAAAGGTGGGCAGGTTGTGGTAGCCGATGAAGAGGTGATTGCTTCTCTTCCACTTCCAATAGCCGGACTTATTTCCGACAGATCTATTGAAGAGGTAACCATGAAGGTAAAGGACCTCATCGATGCCTCAAAAAAAATAGGATGCATTCCAGAAAACCCCTTCATGGCACTCTCATTCCTCTCCCTTTCTGTAATCCCTGAGATAAAGATTACCGATAAGGGAATAGTAGATGTTGAGAAGTTCAGGATCGTCCCGCTCTTCGGAGAGTGATTTTGACATCTGAATCAAAAAGTCTTCATAACCACCAATACTCTATAACACATCCAGACTGGCATTGACCTTCACAGATCTTGAAAGTGTTAATCCCACAGGTGAAGTACTCGCTATATGCCTGTGCATTTCCTGAAGTGTCTTCTCATCCGCATCGGCCTTAATTTTTATCTTCGCTGTAACATTTTTAAATCCAGGGAGTTTATCCATATTAAGATTTGCCGGTGCTTCGAGTCCAAGAAACCCAGGAAGGTCTATCTCACCTTCAAGGTCAATCTTGAGGTCATTAATCTTTATCCCCCTGACTGCAGCATTCATTGCATAACCTATCGCCAGACATGCCCCATATGCCTGAAGAACCATCTCGACAGGATTAGCTGCAGTGTTCGTTCCACATAACATCTCCGGCTCATCGAATTTAGAGTTGAATTCCCTCGAAAATGTATCAACCTTGAAACCTCCCTTCCAGGAGGCAGATGCCTTCCATACTGTTTTCCCTATCTCCCAGTTCTGTTTAACAGTTTCAACTACCTTCATCAGACTATCCATATTAAGACCATTTACCATTGCCATAGTTTACTCCTTTCTTTGGTTGTTGTTTCTATTTCCTTCCTCTTTTCTCTGACTGGTTGTTTCCTTTTCTCCCCTCCTTTCACAATTTAATTATGGACTGTAAATGTTTCCAAGCAGGGCATTTATTCATCAAACCAGCAAGACAAAATAAACCCCGCTCATAGCGATGATAGCTCCAGTAATTCTCAGAAGTTTTGCTCCATATTGATCTCGAACAGCAAAATAACCTGTCACTGCTCCGATGATATGTAAGCCAGCGGTTGCTACAGAAAATCCAAGTGCATACAGTGCAGGTTCAGCCAGTCTTGGCATTTCCGTGCCGTGGGCATAACCATGGAACATTGCGAATATCCCGACGAAAGCCATCGCAAAAGAAGTGGGAAGTTTTCGTGCCAATGCAAGGACGCCACCAAGCGCCAAAACAGATACAGCGATGCCGTATTCTATTAACGGCAGTCCGATACCATTCATACCGAACACCCCACCAATAACCATAACTGATACAAATGTGGCTGGCACAGTCCAGATCGCCATGCCACCAAGCTGTGCACTTAACAGCCCGACAGTAACCATTGCGATGAGATGGTCAAATCCGAATACCGGGTGTCTCAAGCCAGTGAAAAAATTGCTATCATCACTATTAATATGAGAGGCGGCTATTGCAGGCAATAGGATCATAACAAAGGCAATAAGGATAACTTCTATCAATCTCCTATCGTCTCGCATAGGTATATCCCTCCTCTATGTTAGTTGTGGTTAATTGCGACCGAGCCCTGTACCGAGAGAAATAAATTCTCCTGTCTTCAGAACATAATCAATAAGTTCCTTCTTTATATCCTTGATATCGGCCTGACTACGGATCAGATGTGTAAGAACACCACCATACCTGACATCACCAACGAGGATAGCACCTGCAAGCCTGTTTTCATGAAACATGAGCTTTCTGTAGAGCCTGCCTTTATGAAAGTATTTCGTTTTTATGTTCTCGTTCAATGTATTGCTGATGCCAAGCGTCATTACAGGAAGGCCGGAGACCTCTATAGAATTCATCCCGATACCTCCCGAATAGAACCGTTCTACACCTGCCATGTTAAAGCCTGCGACCCTTCCCTGCTCGCATGCAAGGGGAGCGATAGCGATTACCGAATTCACGTTATTCAATATATCCCACGCCTCGGCTACATCTCCGGCTGCATATATGTTTTTGATATTTGTCCTCATCTGTCTATCAACAATAATTCCTCTTTTGATGCAAATAGAGGTGTTTTTAATAAAATCAATATTAGGTCTTACCCCTTTTGCAACTATAAGGATGTCGCATTCAAGCCTTTTGTTATTATCAAGGATTACCCCATAGACATCACCCTTTGGGTTGGTCAGTATATCTTTTACAGAATGTCCTATAATAGTTTTTATTCCACTACGCCTGAGATGATTATTTACAATCTCGCCAGATATTTCATCCAGCACCAGGGAAAGTATCCTCGGACTACTTATGACCATCATCACCTTAACACCACATGCATTAAGCCCTTCTGCTGCCTTCACTCCAATAAGGCCTCCGCCGAGAACAATTCCCCTTTTTTCTCTCTTGGCAAATTTTCTGATCTTTTTTGCGTCATCCCATCTTGTGAAGGTGAATACATTTCTTGCATTAAACCCTTCCATTTTGGTGACAGATGGTTTACCACCTGTGCTTATCAGGAGTCTGTCGTATCTAAAGGAGGTTCCATTGTCAAGAGATATGTTCTGTTTTTCCATATCGATACTGCCTACCCTTTCCCCCATAAAAAGCCTTACCCTATGTTTTTTATAAAAGGCGGGCTCTCTGTAATACATGTCACTGTCAGTTACTCTACCGCTGAGATAGTAAGCGATAAGGGGTCTTGCGTAAGCACGGTAGGATTCGTCAGATATCATTATAATCTCACCATCTTTATCTATCTCTCTTATAGATTCAACCGCATTAATACCTGCATAGGAATTCCCGATTATAATATGTCTCATCTTATCGCAGAGCCGCACAAAAACCTTTCTGCAGCTTCTTTGCGGGTTTGCGCTGTATAGTCACTTATATCCGTGTGGCTCAGTATGCCTTTCTCGCATGCTGCCACGCAGGGTGCCACTTCTTTGTCAAGGCATCCATCGCATTTTATAGCGATGTGGTCATCCAGGAGCATCTCAATAGCCCCAAAGGGGCAATTCATAACGCACATCCAACACCCGACACAACGTTCATAATTGGTCGTAACCCAGCCCCCTTCTTCCCGTTTTCTACAACCAGAAATACAGGCAGTCACACATGGAGCATCCTCACAATTCCGGCATATAATCGGGAAATAAGATGAACCGTTTCTGATCAGTTTTATAGCCGCAATCTTTTTTTTGACTTTATTAGATACTTTAGAGATCACCTTCTCGCATGCCCTTACACACTCATTGCAACTATCACAGAGGTCTGAAACAACGGTTATATTTCTCACCTTATTAGACATTCCAACAGTATATCGCTATTGTTATTTTAGTGACTCGAGATAGGTTGCCAGATCCAAAAGCATCTTATCAGTCATTTTATCGAATTTCGGCATATAAGGGTTAGGATGCTTAGGATGGGTAGATGCAGGATCAATTAAATTTTTGACCTGCCATTCGATCCCTCTTTTCTTAGTTCCTTCTTTCGTTAGATCAGGACCCACATTGCCACCGACATCGCCTATCCTATGGCAGTGGGAACACTTCAGTTTATTGTAAAGTATCCTTCCGTTCTCAGGAGAGCCTGTCTTTTCTTTTTCAGCTGACCACAGCTCTCTTCCAAAAAGAACCGTTGTTAGAAATAAGACCACGACTAATATAACTTTCGATTCCCTCATTTCCTCCTCCTCTTAAATTTCTGGGTGAATGCAATAACCTTGTAAAATTACTTTATTTCGAAATAAGCGTAGAGACGCTCAAGGGCTGCACCGAACAGAATTTTTGCCAGCCTGCTCTTCTGTTCCCTTGCTAAAGTTACTGCCCTGTAACTACCCCTTTTCAATCTGCCTGAGTTTCTAAAACCTTCTTGTATAGAGATATCCTTAATATCGAAGGTAAGGCTTACCCATTCATCAGGTCTTACAATAGTCATAGTGCATCTTTTCTCAGAGATGATTTTGTATTCCCTGTCCTGTAGTTTTTCTATCCAGAAGCATACATTAAGGTTCTTTTTGACCGGCTTCCTATTCGCATGATAGCCATTATGTATGGTCAGAAAGAACTTCTCCTTTGAATCGTCTGCCAAGAATCTTGGTTCCATATCCCAATGTGCTAATACAGCGTTTGCATGAAACATAACAACAAACACAAGAAGCAATAGAACAGTTATGCCTTTTAAAAAACTCATAAATCTCATATCAATGCTTGATTAAATCGGCAAGGTAGTTCCTATATTCAATAAACTCAGGATTTGTTCTCATTCTTGGATGGGAAAGGCCTATCTTTACCACCTCCTTAATCTGGCCTGGCCTTTGAGTGAATACCACAACCCTGTTTGCCAGATAGGCCGCCTCCTCTATATCGTGTGTGACAAATACAATAGTCTGGTCTATACTCTGCCATATCCTCACTACATGATCCTGGAGGCTATGTCTTGTCTGGGCGTCCAGGGCACCGAAGGGTTCATCCATTAATAGCACCTCGGGATGGTTGACTATAGCCCTGCCCACTGCAACCCTCTGGAGCATTCCGCCTGACAATGTCTTAGGATATGCTTTTTCAAAACCTTTTAACTGTATAAGCTCAATCGTCTTGGCCACCCGCTCTTTTCTCTCCTCACTACTCATGTCCTGAAGCCTTGGTCCAAGACCTATATTGCCTTCAACTGTTAACCATGGGAACACTGCCCTTTCACTCTGAAATATCATCGCCCTCTTGGGATCGGGACCTTTAATTTCTTCACCTTTAAACTTGGTTGTCCCGTTTGAGGGAAATTCGAATCCTGCTATAATTCTTAGCAATGTACTCTTACCGCATCCGCTAGGGCCAAGTAATGCCACGAATTCCCCATGGTCTATATTTAATGAAACATCCTTAAGTGCTACTAATTCACAGGGTTTTCTTCTTGAAAACCAGCGTCTCTTTTCTGTGATTACTTCTTCTCCATGAGATATATAGACAAAGAAACATTTAGAGACATTCTCGATCGCAATGACATGGTTGCCATTTTGAGCATTTTTTGCTATTGATGTTAAAGTCCGTTCGTTTAATTTTCCCATTTTTAGTATCTCCGTATTTTGTTCTATTGAATTTCTTACTATTGCCATCTTGCAATCTCCTTTTCCGCCTTTCTGAAAATTGTGTCGAAAAGGATGCCGAACATACAGATCATAACCATACCACCTAAGATTGTCGGGGTATCGAGGAGTGTTCTTGCGTCATCTATCATCCATCCAAGCCCTGCATCCACAGCGACCAGTTCTGCAGTTACAAGACATATCCAAGCGATTCCAAACCCTATCCTCAGCCCCGTGAAGATAGTAGGGAATGCAGAAGGAAGCATTACCTTAGAGTATACGTCCATCTTGTTTCCTCCGAGGTTAAGCATGGATTCGACATGTATTTGTTGTGTGTCTTTAACGCCACGAATGGTATTCAGGACTATTGGGAAAAATGCACCGAGCCAAATTATATATATCGATGGAGGGTTACCGATTCCAAACCATAAGATAGCGAAGGGCAGCCATGCAGGTGGGGGCACAACCCTTACAAGATTCAGAATAGGGTCAATATAATCAGAAAATCTGCGGAAATTAGCGACCAGAAACCCAAGAGGAATTCCTATTATAATAGCAAGGAAAAAGGCGATGAAGAGACGTTTAATTGATGCCCAGATATGAATCTGTAGATACTCCTTTCGCCAATGACCCTGAAGTTTTGCCAAGACTGCTGTCGGAGGCGGAAGAAGGATTGATCTGACCAATTGTAAATACACAACCAGTTCCCAGATAATCACAGCCACTCCTATTGATGTTAGTGCCCTTACAGCAGCCAGAGGAACAACCTTGGGGAACTTACTCCTCAAAAGATGGAGAATAAGTACTCCCACAGCAATCCCCACCATGAAGTGAACGGGATTTAATGCCTCTCCTACCTCAAAGCCCTTCTCGATTGGTCTGTTCCATGTATCCACAGGCCCACCCTTCTGGTCATATTTCTTTTCAGCTGCCCAGGTTATAGCAGGTGTTACAGATATGAGTCCTAAAACCAGCATAAGGGTCAGTACTAATGCAATCTTTTTGTACCTCATATTATATTACCTCCCTATAGCGATAGTCATCGTCAATTTAATTCATGGTTATCTAACTGTAAGTAAGATAACCACCTCCCTTTCTCAAGATAAAGAACCTTTCTATCCTCTTAAGAAAGACATCAATCATAAGACCGAGTATGCATATTGTAGTCATTCCTACAAATATCGTAGGTGTCTCGAGAAGGTTCCTTGCACCCTCAAGCATAAAGCCAAGTCCACTGTCGGCAGCCACAACCTCAGAGCTGACGAGAACAAGCCAGCCAATGCCGAATCCGATTCGTATCCCGGTCATCACGGTAGGAATCGCAGAAGGGAAAATTACATGCCTTATTAGATCAACCCTGTTACCTCCCATTGTCTTGACTACTTCGAGGTGGATGGTTTCTGTCTCCTTTACACCCTGAACTGTATTCATAAGTATAGGAAAGAATGACCCCAGCGCTATTACAAAGACAGCAGGACTTTCTCCGATCCCTAAAAGTATAATTGCAAAGGGCAGTATCGCAGGGGGAGGGATGAGTCTTATAAAATTCAACAGAGGGGCTATCCATTCATATAACCTCTTGAAGAGCCCGAGAATAAGACCGAGAGGGATAGCAATAAGGATCGCAATTACAAACCCGGCAAAGAATCTTCCGAGACTTGCAGCAATATTTATCTGAAGGTATCCCTTTTCCAAGAAATAAAGCATTTTTTCGATTATAACAGTGGGCGGTGCAAGCAACATGCTTTTAAAAATTCCTGTGTAGATGCTCCACTCCCATAGTCCGATAAATAAAGACCAGGCAAGAAAGCTTCTGTACAATCTCTCTGAGAGTGCCTTCCCAGAAAGACGTTTCAATACAGTAATCCCTGCGATGAACCCAAAAACAATTGCTATGAAAATAAGCGGATGTATATTATACCTCCCAGAAATATTTCTTGTTTATCGCATACATCATGACCATCCCTGCACAAGACCTTCTAATTTCTTAAGTAAGGTATCAGTCAACATTCCGAACATGCCCAAAATGACTATTCCGCTTATAACAGTTGTCATATCAAGAAGAATCCTTGAATCACTTATCATCCACCCCAGCCCTGCCCCTATATCAACTGATGCAAGTTCTGCTGTGACCAATGTTATCCATCCTATTCCGATCCCTATCCTTGCCCCTGTCAAGATATGTTGATATGACACGGGCAGGATAACTTCGACAAGTACATCCAGTCTATTACCTCCAAAGGTTAAGACCGTTTCTACCTGTGTGGGCTCAGCCTTGCTTACTCCGGCAACAGTATTCAAGAAAATAGGGAAAAAACATCCAAGCCATATTATGAATATCGCTGAGGCATGCCCTATTCCGAACCACAGGACTGAAAGAGGCAGCCATGCAGGAGCTGGCACTACACGAGCCGCATTGACCAAAGATTCAATATAGGAAAAGCGTCGTGAAAAATAGCTTATCAAAATTCCGAGCGGCAGTGCGCTAAAAAGGGCAAGGATGAAGGCGTAAAACAATCTGTAGAGCGTAGAAAATATCTGGGGCTGTAGAAACCCGATTGACCATAAATAAACTATATTTGAAAATATTCTTGACGGAGGAGGCAAAAACACAGAGTTCAGAAGATTAAGAAAAGACAGAATCTCCCAGATTGTTAGAATACCGCTTGCAACGATAAGGCCTTTCAGTAAAGATGTAGAAACCCGCTTAGGAAATAACCATTTTAAAATTACAAGACTTAAAATTATCGAAAATATGATTATGAGAAAGAGAGAGGCCGAAATTATATCCCCTTTCTCTATCTCAGAGAAATAACTGCCGTGCATCAATGTTCCTTTTGTTTGTATTTTGTTTTTAAAAAGGGCCCCATGAAAAGGGCCCTTTTTGGTTACCCTACAACCCTAAATCTCCTTCGGCAGAGACTTCAGGCCTAACTCTTTCAAGGCTAGCTCCTGGAACCTGGGGTTAAGGCCGTTTTTCTGGAATTCTTCTTTTTCGATTATCCCCAGCACCTTCATAGCGTGTGCGTATTTCTGTGACCCCGCAGGATCGAGGTCGAGGTTGAGCCGCTGCCGTTTTTCTGCGAAGACTATGTTCACCTGCTCTTCTTCAATCCCGCACCATTTGGCGTTGTTCTTTACGTTGCCCTTGAAGTTCCCTGCCGCAAACATATGCCCTCTTATATGGCACTTCATAACCTTTACTGCAGCATCCATGTTATCGCTTTTGCTTGCCCAATCTTCATTATAGGTCATCCGGCAGCATACATGCCTTGGCCAGATGTCCTTTGAGAAGAACGCAGGCGTGCCGTATTTCTTAAATTCAGCATATGTTGCCCATGGCTCCCAGAGGATAGCGGCATCGAGCTCGCCCTTCTCAAGCCCTATGAAGATATCCTGGATATGTGAGAAGTTCCTAACTGTGGCCTCTTTGAAAGGGTCTATACCAGCCTCAATCATCTTATACCTTACGGCTATGTCAGCACTTGCAGCCCTGATAGTTCCTATCCTTTTCCCCCGCAGGTCTTTTACTGACTTTATGTCGGTTGGGCGACCATACGGTGTAGATACAGCCGAAGACTCCATTGCAGAGCCAGAAACTATGTTCATAGGAACCCCCCTGGTTACCATGCCTACTGAGGGGCTTGAGCCGATGTATCCCACCTGGATGGCTCCAGTTATCAGGGCTGTGCCTATTTCTCCTGAGGTAGAGAAGAGCACTGGTTTCACGTCCAGCCCTTCCTCCTTGTAGTAACCCTCCTCCATAGAGTTGAACATCGCAGCATGGTGCGTAGCCTTCAAATACCCTATCTTGATCTCTTCTTTTGCATAGGACTTTCTAACAAAAGGGGCTAACAATGAGCCGCCTAACAAGGCTGCACCAGATACCACCATAGAAGCCTTCACAAAATCTCGTCTGCTTAAACCCTTACTCATTACCTCCTCCTTTCAAAATTTGACTTATTGATTTAGTATATTGATTTAGTATTAAGAATCTGAAGCACTCTATTTATACTCCAGTTCTGTTTTTACATTTACTGCCTTTGAGAGAGTAAGCCCAACAGGGGAATATTTAACAACATGGTTAAAAACCTTCTTTACAGCCTCCTTACTAGCATCACTCTCTACCTTTACAACGGCTTTCACAGTATGATAGCCAGGAAGGTCTTGTAATCCCTTAAGACCAGCAAGACCGAGAAATCCCGGCAGGTCAATGTGACCTTCAAGTTCTACTTCAACATCCTTCAATTTTATACCATTTAACCCTGCATTAATAGCCATACCAACAGTCAGACAGGCCCCGTAGCATGCAAGTACCGTCTCATGTGGGCTTACAGTTGTATCCGTCCCTGCAACAGCTTCCGGTTCATCGAAGTTAAGTTTGAAATTTCTGAGAGTTGCCTCTGTTTTCAGCCCCCCCTTCCATTTTGTACTCACTTTCCAGGCAGTAGCACCTTTTTTGGGATCATCCTTCACTGCATTAACAGTTGCGTTAAAGACATCGAGATCTACACCATTAGTTATCGGCATCTTCTATCACCCTCCTTTCTACAAGAAGACTTTTAACAACTAAATCTGAGACCTTTTTTTATACATGCCCGTTTCTATCACCCCCTCTTTTTTTCTGCAAGAAGATTTTTAATAATCTGTATTTTTATATAGGATAGTCAACAAACTTCGGCAATTATTAAATGCCTTCTTGCGTTACTTAAACAATGGATTCACCATAGAATCTATCCTTCCTATCGACTTGACAGTATATTTTTTTCTTATTAACTTAGATAGCTCCAGAAAATTGCCATAATACATAGCCTCTGAAGGACAGTTCTGTACGCAGGCGGGAATACCGCCATTCGAAGTCCTGTGCACGCAAAGAGTACATTTCTGCATCTTCCTATCCTCCCCTAACTGGGGCGCGCCAAAGGGACATGCCCTGAAACATTCCATGCACCCTATGCATAGCTCCTTGTTCACAAGGACTATCCCGTCCTCTCCCCTCTTTGTTATTGCCTTTGTCGGACATACCTTGACACATGAAGGGACACCGCAGTGCATGCACGCCATAGGTTTCCAATTGACTTTCCATTCATTGCCAACTTTACTTTCTACTTCAATAACCTGTACCCATTTTGGACCCGGTGGAATACCATTCTCTACCTTACAGGCTGTCTCACAGGCATGGCATCCTACACACCTGAATGTATCTACAAAGATTGCCTTGTGGTCATATGACATTTAGCCCCCCCTTTCTACCTCAACGAGACAGTTGTAATAGCCAATAGAGTTTCCGTCGAGCTCAAAGTCATATTCAAACATCACGCCATTCTCAGCGTCTCTCGGCCCGCCGATAAAGTCTCCGAGAAGGACATTGGCACTCCCTCCGCTCTTTACCCAGTTTCCGCTGTTCATCATACAAACGCCAGGCCTTATCCTGTGGGTGAGCTTTGCAACAACAGATATCTTTCCTCTGTCATTGAAGACCCTGAGTCTATCTCCATCACTGATGCCACGCTCTAATGCGTCTTTTTCGTTAATGAAAATACTTGGAGGACCTTCAATTTCCTGTATCTCTTCAATATTGAACCACTGACAGTGCGTCCTATAAGAAGCGTGCTGTGAAATGAGCATAAGGGGATACTTCTTAAAGAGGTCCGGGCGGCTTACAGGGCTCTCAACAGTCTCATAAAATATTGGAACAGGGTGCCATTCCCCAGGAAATTTTTTACCCCTCTCCACCATACCAGTTGCACAGAGTTCTATTTTCTCAGTAAGAGTATTAAATTTCATATCATTCATGGGAACTTCAGGTGCATATTTTTCGGGCATTCTGATTGGCCCGTTTAAATCCAGTGCACTGTCCACATTAAAGTTTTCTGGGAGGAATTCCTTTATCCAGTCAAGTCCGCTGTAATGCTCGGGGAAGAATTTTTCGTAGCCCATCCTCCTTCCCAGCTTACACCAGAAATCTATATCCGGCTTCGATTCATATAGTGGGGCAATAACAGGCTTTTGCAGTTGTAAATAAGGATGCCAGTAAGACGGATGGACCCCCCACTGTTCAAGTATATCGCATCCAGGTAGTACAAGGTCTGAATAGTCGGTATCATCGGTCATAAAGAGTTCGATTGTGGCAAACAATTCGAGTTTTTTTATCGCCTTGATATTCTCGTTCACATTGGGTGTCTGGCTGAGAAGTCCTCCCCGCCAGCAGATTACTGCTTTCAAAGGTGGGTCAGTCGCTTTTCTTAAGGCAGGGCCAAAGGCACAAATGTTTATAAGTCTTCTTCTCAGAGTTTTGTGAGGTGCCCCCTTTGGATACATAACCTTATCAAAATTGAGGAACCCCGTATAAGCAGACATCTCAAAATAATTAATGGAAGCCCCTTCTTTCCCAACATGTCCGCATATTGCGGCGAGGCAGCTGTATGCCCTCTGTGTCTGATGTCCATTTGTATACCTCTGGTGCCCCCACCCACATTCTACATGAGAATGATAAGTGGCATAGATTTCAGCAGCCTTGGAAATCTTCTCAGTATCTATACCGGTAACATCTGCTGCTCTTTTAAGTGTCCATTTAGAGGCCTCTTTCATTAGTTCATCAAAGCCATAGGTGTACTTGGCGATAAATTCTTTGTCGTGAAGGTCTCTCTTGACGATATGGTTAATCATAGCAAGTACCATAGCGGTATCCGTTCCGGGTCTCGGCTGAAGAAAAAGATCTGCCTTTGATGCGATCGGTGTAAGGTAAGGATCAACTACTATAAGATAGGCACCCCTTTCAAGGGATTCCCATATGAACGGAAGGGAATGAACATTAGTAAAGGATGAGTTGTGGCCAACAATCATTATAACCTCTGCCTTTTTTGACCATGTCTCTATGTTCTGACAATGTTGAGTACCAAATGTGAAGGTGGCACCTGCCAGCCCGCTTAAAATTCAGAAACTTCCTACCAGTTTGGATGCGCCAAAAAGGTTGAGAAATCGTCCGGCTATTGTCTTGGCAAGAAATTCTCTGTTACCGCTGTAAATATACTCGACAACCGATTCGGCACCCCATTTCTTTTTACAGTAGTTGAGTTTATCTATAAGAAAATCATATGCCTCATCCCAGGTTATCCTTTTGAAATCAGGTTCCCCCCTTTTACCGACCCTTAAAAGAGGGTATTTTATCCTGTCTTTATGGTACGTTCGTCGTAAATATGTATTTGCCTTCACACACATATGGCCCCTTGTTATTGGGTGATCAGGGTCGCCAGTTATACCTATAGCCCTACCGTTTTTTATATATACAAGAAGGCCACATGTATCAAAACAGTTCCTCGAGCAGGCAGTCTTCACTACCTTGTCAGCTTTGATAACATTACCATCGGTAGTAGTTATTAGAGAGGGCATAATATTCTATAATTAGCAATTTTTATTCCAATTTTGGGGATCTGTAGAAGTAGATATATCTTCTCTGTAAAATAAAGGCATAAAAAACTTTAAAATTGAGGGATTAGAAGATTTTAAATTAGATGCCCAGTAAGGAGTTAGTGTCCTTTTTAGGAAGGAATGACTCTTAAAACAAAACCATATGATTGCAAAATGCAATATTCTTTTCTTAAAATGTATAAAAAGGAAGGAGTTAACAATATTCCACTAATTGCAAATTGCAATTAGTGGAATATCTGGTATGTCTTCAACTTTCTCCATAGTGTAGAGACATCTAATCCTAAAAGCCGTGAAGCCTTTCTTTTATTCCATCCTACAAGGGATAGGACCTTCAGTATATGTTCCCTCTCTAAGTTTTTGAGTGTCCAAACTTTTTCGAAGTCTTTGTAACGGGAGGTTATCTCTATAGGGAGATCTTCCTTCGTAATCTCATCAGTTTCAGCAACAACAACGGCTCTCTCTATAGTATTTTCGAGTTCTCTTATATTCCCAGGCCATGGATTGTTTATAAGGACATCCATGACATCATCAGAAATCCTCCTAAGATTCTTATTTATCGCTTTGGAATATTTATTCATAAAATATCTTATGAGTAACGGTATATCTTCTAACCTTTCTCTAAGAGGAGGCAGTTCTATTTTTATTACGTTCAGACGGTAATAAAGGTCTTCCCTGAATTGCTTGAACTTTACTGCCTCTTCGAGTTCCTGATTGGTGGCTGCAATCACCCTAATATCTACGCTTACCGGGATTGTAGATCCGACTTTGAAAAATGTTCTATCTTGAAGGACCCTTAAAAGTTTAACCTGAAGATTTTTGGACATCGCCTCTACCTCATCGAGAAAGATTGTACCTCCGTTTGCTGCCTCAAAAAGACCTTTTTTATCGGCATTGGCGCCGGTGAAGGCTCCTTTAACATAACCGAAGATTTCTGATTCGAGAAGTGTCTCTGGAATGGCAGCGCAATTAACAGCAACGAATGGTTTTTCCTTTCTGATACTGTTAAAATGTATAGCCCGTGCAATCATCTCTTTTCCGGTACCGCTTTCCCCGTATATAAGTATGCTCGATGGTACATCGGTTACCTTCTTCACAATGCTAAGGACTGACATCATCTTCGGACTATTAGCGATTATACCCTCAAAACCATAATATCGTAATTTCTCCTCCGCATCCTTCTTCGTGTTTTCGAAGAGCCTGGCATTTTCTATAGCAAGACTTATAGGAATAGTGGCAGCCCGTAGAGTATCAACGAGGTCTTCATCCTGTGTATAAGGGGCGTATGTAATGACGCATAAAACACCAATAACTTTGCCTTTTGATTTTAAAGGTAGCCCAGCATAAAACTCTATCCCAGCACTTTTTTGTGATTCCCGGGTAAAACGGGGGTCTTTAGATGCCTTCTCCAATATAATGATCTCTCTGTTGTATTGAGCAATATTGCCGCAGACGCATTCACCAACCTTGACTTTATTTTCACATAAATCTCTTATAGCCTCATCGGAAAGATTCCTAAATGCAACCGGAACCATCTCCAGAGTTTCATCATTTATTATGAATATTATTCCTGCCTCTACTCCCATGAAAGCGATAATCTTTTCGAGTACATTGTCAAGGATTGTTTTCAGATCAAGGGATTTACCAACAGTAAGAGCTATCTCATAAAGGATGGCAAGTTTTTTATTCTGCCTTTCTTCTGCCTCTGATATTGTCATTATTTCATTCATAATTTTATGATACCATTTTTAGTATTGACATACAAGATATTAATAAGATATTCTTAAAATTGAATATATCCTGTGGGCGGATAGCTCAGCTGGGAGAGCGCTGCCCTTACAAGGCAGAGGTCACAGGTTCGATCCCTGTTCCGCCTACCATTTTAAAACGTTATGGATACACCGGCTGTAGTGCTCCAGTCCGGCGTCGTCTCTGTAAGTCCCCGCCTGACAGCAAAATCGAGGACAAACTTTCCTGAAATCTCGTATGTCACACCAAGAAGGATATGTCGTGGGTCTTCTTTTTCCCTCCTGTCAGGATGTCTATTTCCATTGATCTCACCGACCAGATG
>JACRGW010000085.1 GCA_016212195.1 Nitrospirota bacterium | reverse complement strand
TTCTTTCACTTTTCACTCTTCACTTTTCACTCTTCACTATCGCTGAGGCCAAGATCTATATTGACATAAATGCCCCATCATTCAGGAGGCTTCCTATAGCAGTCACAGAGTTTAAAAACCTTGGTACGGCACCTGATCGGGAAGGCCATGGCCAGAAGATGGCTGAGGTCATTAGGAATAATCTCGATTTCACAGGTTTCTTTGAGCTTTTAAATCCAGCCTCCTTTATCGAAGATCCAAATAGAGCGGGGATTACAGAGGAGAGTATTGATTTTAAAGATTGGGCTACTATAGGTGCTGAGGCACTGATTAAAGTAGGGATCATCTTTGATGGTCAGAGGATTACAGTGGAGGCACGACTTTTTGATGTCTTTCAGGGGAGAATGATAACAGGAAAGAGATATACAGGAGATGCGAAGGACTTCAGGAAGATTGCCCATAATTTTTCTAATGAAATAGTTAAGAGCTTTACAGGAGAAGAAGGGATATTTGAGACAGGCATCGCCTTAATTTCTAATAGTATTGGTGCAAAAGAGATCTATGTAATGGATTATGATGGGTATAACATAAGAAAGATGACAAATAGTGGATCATTAAACCTTTCCCCGAACTGGTCACCTGACGGTTCAAAGATCGCCTTTTCTTCGGTGAGGGGGAGGAGTTGGTGGTTATATATGATAGATGTGAAGACAAAGGAAGAAAAAAGGTTAACATTACAGAGGGGATTGAATATAAGCCCCTCCTTCTCACCTAACGGAGACAAGTTAGCCTTTGCATACAGTAAGGAGGGAAATTCCGATATATATATAATGGAAGGTAACAATATGAGGAGGATTACTAATCATGTTGCCATTGACATATCACCTTCATGGTCTCCTGACGGGAAGAATATAGCCTTTGTCTCTGACAGGGGTGGAAGCCCTCAGATATATATAATGGATAGTAATGGAGAGGGCGTAAGAAGAATAACCTTTGAAGGGAATTACAATGTCTCCCCATCATGGTCTCCGAGAGGGGACAGGGTTGTCTTTGCATCAAGGAGAGGCGGTAAATTCGAAATCTGCACTATAAATCCTGATGGTTCAGATCTCCAGCAGTTAACGTATGAAGGCAATAATGAAAGCCCTTCCTGGTCTCCTGATGGTAGATATATAGTCTTCAGTTCGAGGAGGGATGGAGGTACCGGCATTTATTCTATGAGGGCAAATGGCGAAAACCAGCGATTGATTACCTCCAAAGGAGTAACCGCTACGAATCCGGCCTGGTCACCTCGGCCGAGAGAATAATATAAAAAATAACAATAGAAAGGAGGTGAAGATGATGATCAGAAAAGGACTTTTCCTTTCAGCCGTTGTTGTAGTTATGGGTATATTTCTTTTCTCCAGCTGTGCAGAAAAGGAGGTAAAACCTGAAGCAAAACCAGAGGCCGTTGCTCCTAAAGAAAAGATGAAAGATGAGCTTCTGGTTAAGGTTGAGGAGACCCCAAAGCTACAGGATATTCGCTTTGACTTTGATAAATACAATATAAGGGAGGATGCTAAGGCAACACTTATGAAAAATGCTGAGTGGCTCAAGAAAAATCCTGGAGTTAAAATTCAGATAGAGGGCCATTGTGATGAAAGGGGGACTAATGACTATAACCTTGCACTCGGAGACAAAAGGGCAAAGAGTACAAGGGACTATCTTGTATCCCTCGGGGTTGATGGAGGGAGGATCTCCACAATAAGTTTCGGAGAGGAGAGACCCCAGGATACAGGTCATAATGAAGAGGCCTGGGCAAAAAACAGAAGGGCACATTTTGTAATCCTGAAATAGGATTCGATTCACATTTATTTCCCATGGAATTCCCCCTTTTCCCCTTCAAAAATGGAGGGGGAGAGGGGGGAATTTTTAATAAAAGTTATCATGAATATAAAATCATCTTTTTTATGGACGATGTCAGTTATTTTATTTACCCTGGGATGCGCTACAGGAGGTGAGGTAACGAGGCTGAGGAATGATGTCCTTGGACTCGAGAAAAAGTACGAAGAGGCTATTTCTGAAATAAGAAAGAATCAGGCAGAGACAGGTGTAAAGATTGATACTTTACAGGCAGACCTGCAGGTCCTTACAGGCCGTTTTGAGGAAGGGAGATATCAGACTGAAAGGTCTTTAAAAGATGTAACTACAACAAAGGAAAACTACAGCCTCCGCATTAAGGAACTTGAGAATAGACTTAACAGCCTTAAAGATCGTCTCAACACTATTGAGCATTCCTTGAATATCCAGCCTGCTTCATCACCTGAAACGAAGCAAGCTCCTCCAGAGGCAAAAGAAGGAGAGAAGGGACCTGGAGATGTCTACAAAGAGGCGTATGCAACATTCAAGCATGGAGAGATAGCTATTGCGAGGGAGATGTTCAAGAGGTTTCTTAAGACCTATCCCAAGAGTGAATATTCCGATGATGCCCTGTACTGGCTCGGGGAGTGTTACTATGCAGAAAAGAACTATGAGGATGCCATCCTTTCATTCGAAGACCTTATAAAGAAATTCCCAAAGAGCGATAAAGTCCCGAAGGCAATGCTGAAGCAGGGTTATTCATTCTATGAGCTTGGCGATAAGGCTTCGGGCAAACTTCTGATGGAGAGGGTTATAGAGAAGTTCCCGAAATCGGAAGAGGCCTCCCTTGCAAAAAAGAGACTTAAAGGAGTATCTAAACCCACCCAAAAGAAGAAATAATAATGATCGGGCCCCTCCAGGATCAATTTGACAGAAAGATTGATTACATGCGGGTATCTGTCACAGACCGGTGTAATCTCAGATGCATCTACTGCATGCCTTCCGAAGGTGTGAAATTCATTGATCATCACGAAATCCTGAGATATGAGGAGATCCTGAGAATAGTGAGGGTAGCATCCAGGTTCGGGATTTCTAAGGTCAGAATTACAGGGGGGGAGCCTCTTATGAGGAGGGACATAGTGAGATTTATAGCGTCCCTTTCAGAAGAATCAGGTATCGAGGATATCAGCCTTACCACAAATGGTGTCCTCCTGAAGTTATACGCAGGAGATTTATTCAAAGCAGGACTGCACAGGATCAATGTCAGTCTTGATTCACTTGATCCGGTAAAATATGAAAGGATTACCAGAGGAAATCACCTTTCTGATGTATGGGAGGGAATAGAAGAGGCAGAAAGGATCGGTCTGAAACCCATAAAGATAAATAACGTACCTATCAGAGGGTTCAATGATGATGAGATACTCGATTTTGCGATACTTACAATAAAAAAACCTATAGGCGTAAGATTTATTGAGTTTATGCCTATCGGGGCAAAAGAGATATGGGAGGAGCGGAAGTATATCTCTACAGAGGAGATAAAGAATAGGATACGGGTTCTGGGAGATCTAAAACCTGTTAATTCTGACAGGCAGGCAGGCCCTGCTGAAAATTACCGTCTTCCTAAGGCATTGGGTGTTATAGGATTTATAAGCCCTTTAAGCAATCACTTCTGTTCAACCTGTAACAGACTGAGGCTAACATCAGATGGAAAACTTAGACCCTGTCTCTTTTCAGAATCAGAGATAGACCTCAAGAACCCTATAAGGAACGGTTGTGATGACGATGAGATAGAGAGGCTTCTATGCCTTGCTGTTCAAATAAAACCGCAGGGACACAGGATAACTGAGAGGATGCCATGCCGATTCCAGAAGACAATGTCGAAAATAGGCGGATAGAAAGGGTATATGGATAACCAGGAAGATGGAAGAGAGAAAAGAAGGTTATTTGTTAAGAAAAGGGTTATTATCAATAACAGTATAGAGGCCAGTTCGATTGATATAAGCGAAGGTGGAATGTATATCTATACACCCGAGGTCTTTCAGAAGGGATCACTTATCGATATAACACTTTTTCTTAAAGACGAAGAACCACCACTTAGAGGTAAGGCAAAGGTTCAACATGTCCACGAAGGTGTAGGTTTCGGAGTTATGTTCCTCGGTCTCCTTCCTGAGGAGAGAAAGAAATTAAAGGATTTTCTCCTTGAGCTCGATGAGAGCCCCTATGCTACAGAAAAGACATCTGTGAAAAAGATTCTCCTTATAGATGACTCTGACACTGCGAGAAGGATGTATAAGGGTTTCCTTATGACAGAAGGATACTTAATAATAGAAGCGTCGAGTGGAGTGGAGGGTATAAAAAGACTGAGGGAGGGTATTCCTGATCTGATAGTACTAGATCTCATTATGGAGGAGATGAATGGATATCAGTTCCTCCAGCTTGTGAGGGTGACCCCTGAATGGAAAGATATACCTGTTGTGGTTCTCACAGGAAGGATGACGACTGCCGAAATGGATAAGGTTTCTGCATTGGGGATTAGCGATTATCTCGTCAAAGCGACAACAACTCCCAAAAAACTCGCAGAGAAGGTGAATGACATTGTAAAAGGTGTATCGAGATGAGGCAGAAAATGCCGACAAAAGAAGATATAGAGGAAGAGAATAAAAAGATCAGACTCCTGAGGTTTATAATTGACCTCACGACAAATATCATAATGCAGACTGATACCCCTCTTTCTGAAGCCCAGAGAATGATAGAAGGAACAAGGAGACTTGCCACCACCTTATTTCCGGGGAAGGAAGAGGTCTATGATCTTATCTATAAACCCAGACTCAGGAGGATCCTCTCAGAGAGATATGTCATACCCGGAAGCAGAAGTTGACCGGGATTCAATAAATTTTCTCTAAGAAATATCTCAGGGGATATCAAAGGACTATGGACTTCACTGGAAGGATCATCGATCTCATGAAGAAGAATATGCAATCCTTCCTATCCGGTGAGACCCTTAGCAAGGAACTCGGGATAACAAGGTCAGCAGTATGGAAAAGGGTGAAAGATCTCAGGAATAGGGGTTACATAATTGAGGCATCTCCATCGAAAGGCTACAGGCTCTTATTTGTTCCAGATATTCTTTCCTCAAAAGAAATAAAAGACTCCATAAATTGTTCAATTCAGATTATAGGAAAAGAGGTTTATGTTTTTCAGGAGATTGATTCCACAAACATAAAGGGAATGGAGTTAGGTGATAAGGGTTACTCAGAGGGGACTATAATCCTGGCAGAAATCCAGAGTATGGGAAAGGGCAGGCTCGGGAGAAGCTGGATATCCCCTAAGGGGAATATATATTTATCTGTAATCTTGAGGCCTAATATCCTTCCCTCCCAGGCACCGTTGATAACCCTTATGGCAGCAGTAGCATCCGCCTCTGCTTTAAGAAATGCCTTTAATATAGGGGTATCTATAAAATGGCCAAACGATCTCCTCATAAATGGCAGGAAAGTGGGGGGGATACTCACAGAGATGAAGTCAGAGATAGACAGGATAAGCTATATCGTTCTCGGTATAGGGATCAATGTGAATATGGATTCCTCATTATTCCCTCCTGATGCCAGGGTAACTGCTACAACCCTTAAGGAAACGGTCGGCAGGGAGCTGCCGAGGATAGAGGTTATTTCAGTTCTCTTGAAGGAATTGGATAAGTGGTATAAGATCTTTCTTAATAAAGGTTCCGGACCTGTATTCGATGAATGGCGAAGACTGAGCCCGAGTCTCGGGAAAAGGATTAAGGTAATATCGCTAAACAGGATGATTGAAGGGATTGCTGAAGGGTTAGATGATTATGGTGGACTTATTGTAAGGCTTGATGATGGCAAAACCGAAAAAGTAGTCTCAGGAGATGTGACTGTATTAAGCTAATTTTAAAATGAGATTGTTATGCTTCTCGCAATAGACATAGGCAATACGACTACCGTTTTAGGTATTTTTGAGGGAGAGAGGCTCCTATTTTCATGGAGACTCAGTACAAGACCTGAGAGTACAGATGATGAGTATGGCGCCCTGATATCTAATCTGTTGATGATTAATGGTCTTAAGTCTGAAGTTATAGATGGTGTTATAGTCTCTTCTGTAGTTCCACCGCTTACTCCGGTCTTTGAGGAGATGGCAAATAAATATTTTAACAGGAGGCCAATGGTTGTTTCCTTAAAACTCGATACAGGTATAAAGATCCTTTACAAAAAACCTGAAGAGGTTGGTGCCGATAGGATCGTGAATGCCACTGCCGCCTACCACCTTTATGGTGGCCCTATAATTATTGTAGACTTTGGCACTGCCACGACCATCTGCTATATAACATCTAAAGGGGAATACCTTGGTGGGATTATCTCTCCAGGTATTAAGATATCTGCAGATGCACTCTTTGAAAGGGCTGCCAAACTTCCAAGGGTGGGCATCTCAAGACCACAGAAGATTATAGGGGATGATACAGTGACAGCTATGCAGGTGGGGCTTATCATAGGTCATGCCGGTACGGTGGATAGGATCGTAGATGAAATAAAAAGGGACAGAGGAGAAAACCCCTATGTAGTTGCTACCGGAGGATATGCAGAACTTATAGCCCCAGAATCTAAGACAATAAAAGAAGTGAGACCGTCACTTACCCTCGAAGGATTAAGGATTATCTATAGCAGGAATATTTAAGGTCTTAAGGTTCAAACTTTTCGGGTATTGACCTCTTTCTCAAAGTTTCCAAAGCGAACCCATCAAAGCCACTCATACCCCTCAATTCTTTATAGATATTCTTGGCTATAAGAAATAAATTTTTTGTATCCTCTTCATTATAACGCATAAGGAGATCCAGGGCACCGTCATTCCCCTTAAGATGAGCGATCCAGAGTTTTACTGCATCATATCCGTCAAATCCCTTTATGTCAGAAGACCGCATGATACCTAAATCCTCTTCGAGTCTCTTAAGTCCCCCCTTGAAACCTGCCCTATGAGAACTGAAACATAGATCAAAATGTGGAAGATTGAAGTTTAAAGAAGGAAATTTCTTTTTCAGAAAGGGTATATCAAAAACAGTACCATAGTAGGTAATAAGCATCTTGTAACCCTCGATCTCCCTCCTGAGGGTTTCGACTGTAAGATCAATACCTTTAACAAGAACCCTCATCCTGAGACCGTCAAAGAGGCCTACGATTGTTACATCAGAGATCTGTGCATTAAGCCCTGTGGTCTCTATGTCAAGACAGACAGCATTATCTTTAAGTGCATCGAAGAGTCTCCAGTATTCATATCTTTTTAGTTTCGTAAAAAAATACCTTTCGTCTTTCCTCTCGAGTGCCTCTATGGAATCAGAAAATTCCCTGTCATAAAATAATTTCTTATCAGGAGATATCCCCCTTACCCTTTTGGTTATGAGAAAGTCTTCCCAGCAGAGGATACTTTCTTTCCAGAGGTGTCTCTCAAGTTTTTCACCGATTCCTTCTGCTATTCTGAAGGTATGTCTGATCATCACATTAAAAACAGAATCTTAACTTTCCGTTCAATCCATACTTTCCTGCAATCCTTATTACATTTTTTTTAAGTTCTCTGGAATAACTATCAGACCATCGGGATTCAAAAAGGATCCTCTGGTATTTTTCTCGTAAATCATTTGATGAAAAACCGTAAACCTTTAATCGTGAATCGTTGAGTGTCTTTTTCAATGAGTCCCAGACCCCCCAGCGAAGATTCAGTCTGTCCACATACATATAGGCAGGTTTAAGGTCAGCTATTGCCTTCATAGTTCTTGATAAATCTTCTTCGCTATCGGAGAAATAAGGGATTAAGGGGCCAAGAAAGACATAAGAATTAATTCCATTCCTTTTAGCAATCTCTAATACCCTCAACCTCTCTTCTGATGGGGAGGCCTTGGGCTCAAAGGTTTTCCTTAAAGTTTCATTGAGGGTTGTTATGGTTACACCGAATTCTACCTTGCTCCCTGAGAGGAGACTGATATCCCTTTCAACAAGAGAACTCTTTGTAAGGATTATCAAAGGGTATTTGTATTTGAGGAGTGTCTCGATACATCTCCTTGTGAGTTGGTATCGTTTTTCTAAGGGCTGCCATCCATCACAGACAGAACTCACAAAAACACTGCCAGGTTTCGTCTTTCTGATCTGCCTCAAAAGGACCTCAGGCCCGTTAACCTTCACATCTACAAAACTTCCCCACTTTTCTGTATGGCCTGTAAACTTCATCATGAAACGGGCATAGCAATATCTGCATCCATGTTCA
>JACRGW010000082.1 GCA_016212195.1 Nitrospirota bacterium | reverse complement strand
TCGGCTTCGGCAAGTTGCTCTACCTTTGCAACCGGTATATGTGCAAAAACCTTTCTTGCCTCTACAGCACCACTTTTCTCGAGGATATCCTGAGGAACAAGTTCAGGGACCTGATATAGATCCACATCTGCATCTTTCACTTCCTTTGCCCCTTCTGCAACCGCCTCTGCCATACGATAAATATGACCATATATACTATAAAAAACTATCTGGATCTTTACATCTTTCCCCATTTTGTAACCTCCTCATTTATACTCCAAACTCTGAACTCAAGACTCCGAACTTGTTAAATTACGCCCATGGTGTGCCACCATCAACAATGCCGTGCTCCTCCCACATGAACCAGTTTCCGGTATTTGAAAGGAAGAAGTATGTATTTGCAAAGATATTATAATGCTGTTCTTCTTCCTTAATAAGCCTTTCAAAGAGAATCTTCTCTTTTTCCTTTTTTACATCTGATGCAGACCTCTTATAAAATTCTATGCCTTCCTTTTCCATCTCCATAGCTATCTTAAATGCCTCAAGTTCATCTGAGGTTGCCTCCACCCTTTCTATCATTTTATCCTTCATAGTCTCGAAAACTGTCTTAACCCTTTTCATCGGACTGACATCCTTTGCCCCGATACCGAGTCCTTTGAATATCTGAGAAAGCATCTCGAGATGTCTCTTCTCATCTTCGACTATAGTCAGAAACATCTTTTTCCCGACTTGATGTTTTATCTTTTCTGCTGATCTGGCATAAAAATTTATTGCATCGTTCTCCATTTTTATAGCTATTTCGATAGCATCCATTAAAAATATTCTCCGTTTTTTTATTTTTCTTTATTCTATTAGTTCCTTAACCTCTCTTTTCCCTTCTTCCAATTCCCTTCCCTGTTCTTTATCCTCTCTTAATAGCAACGTCTGGAATTCTCCCATATGGGTTTTTTCTTCTTTCGCTATATCAAGAAGTACCTTTTTGATATCCTTATTTGTAGTCATAGCCGCCATCTGTTCATAAAGATTTATTGCATCCAGTTCCGCTATCATTCCTACCCGCAGTATCTCTCTGTCAATATCTTTTTTATTTAAATTATCAAGGTTAATCGGGATCTGTGATAACACGATAGAACCTCCTTTCTAAGATTGTTTCATCCTGCAGCTTTTATAAAAGAAAGGTCACTCAGACAGCGATCACTTCCTTGATTTCCGGTACCTTTTCTTTTAGTCTCTTCTCAATTCCCATCTTCAGTGTCATAATAGACATAGGACAGTGACCGCAGGCACCGAGTAGTTTCAGTTTTACTAAACCATCAGATGTTACTTCTACAAGCTCTACATCTCCTCCATCTGCCTTAAGCATCGGTCTTATTTCATCTATTAGATTCTTAACCTTTTCTAACATCGTTTCCTCCATAAATTTATTTCAGCCTTGCCTCTACTGCCTTCCAGTCGATGTTCTTGAAGAATGCCTCGATATAGTCAGCCCTTTTTAGACCATAGTCAATCATGAAAGCATGTTCAAAGACATCCATTATCAAAATAGGATTACATCCTACAGGATGAGAGACATCATGCTCATTTATCCAGAAGTTAATAAGTCTTCCTTTCGTTACATCCTGATAAAGGACAACCCACCCGATTCCCCTCATCGTTCCTGTTGACTTAAAGTCTTTCTCCCAGGATTCGTGGTTTCCGAAACTCTCAGCAAGTTTCTTCCCTAATTTCCCCGCTTTATCCAATCCACTCCTCCCTCCAAGGTTCTCAAAATAATATTCATGAAGTCTCATTCCGTTAAACTCCCACCCAAGCCTCCTCTTCAGTTCAGCAAATTCTGGAGTACCTGTCTTTCCTTCTTTCAGCATCTGTTCAAGGGTATCAAGTACCTTATTTGTATTTGTCACATAACCCTGATAGAGAGTAAAGTGATTCTTTAGGAGGGTTTCGCTAAATCCCTCCATACCTATGAGATTACCGTAATCCTTGGCTGTATAAGACATATAGACCTCCTTTTCACTTTATTAAATGTATCACACCTCTAAAAATTGTCAAGCCCAATCATTCCTTCAACTATTACCCTCATTCCTTCTTTTTACTTCAAAACCTTTTATCGTAAGGTCAGAGAGGATTTCTTCTAAATGCCCCCTTCCCCTTGTCTCAACCGTGAAGACTACTCTTATCTTACCAACGGAGAGGTCTTCTGCAAGTCTGTCATGGATAACATTCAGTATATTACCCCTCTGGGATGCGATAACGCCAGTTAGTGAATGTAGTCTTCCAGGGAGGTCATCGGCAGTGACTTCAAAAACGCCTATCCTCCCGCTCGACAGAAGCCCCTTATGGATGATTCTGTCTATCAGTGTGAAGTCTATATTCCCACCACTCACGACGAGGACGATAGATTTCCCTTTAAACCTCTCTCTGTTCTCGATCAATGCTGCGAGGGGTACTGCCCCTGCACCCTCAACAACAAGTTTTTTACGTTCGAGAAAAAGGAGTATAGCCATAGCGATTGAGTCTTCACCGACTAAGATTATGTCATCCACATATCTATTTATAATATCGAATGTCCTATCCCCAACCCTGCCTACTGCAATCCCGTCGGCGAGGGTGGATAAAGGTATCTTATCAATAACCTTTTTCTCCTTAAATGAGAAGTAGGCTGAAGGCGCAGATTCTGTCTGGACTCCGATGACAATCGTTCTTGGTGACATCGCCTTTACAGTAACTGCGGTTCCTGAGATAAGTCCACCACCTCCTACAGGAACGAGTATAATGTCTATATTACTTAAATCCTCCAGGATCTCGACCCCGATAGTTCCCTGTCCTACAATCACCTCATCATCATCAAAGGCATGTATAAAGGTGTAACCTTCCTGAGAAAGGGCATAATTGAGGGCGTCATTAAAATTCTCTCCGTAAAGCACAACCTCTGCGCCATAGCCCCTTGTAGCCTCTTCCTTTACTATAGGTGCTGTAACGGGCATGACTATCTTTGCCTGTATCCCGAGTTTCCCTGCAGCGAATGCAACACCCTGTGCATGATTACCCATGGATGCTGTTATCACTTTTCTGTCTTTAATATTAATCATCCTATTGAACGCACCTCTTACCTTGAATGAGCCGGTCTTCTGCAGGTTCTCTGCCTTGAGATAAACCTCAGCCCCAGTCATTTTGCTAAAAGAGTTAGAGTGGATTAGTGGGGTCTTATGGACAAAGGGTCTGATATTCTGCAGGGCCTTTTCGATATCTTTAACATTTACCACTCTATTTATCCTTTAATAATCGTGGGAAAAAACGCGGCACCCTTTTTTTATATAACCTGTATTCCTCACCGAAACGGATCGAAAGCTCTCTCTCTTCAAGTGGTATGATGAGGAGATTTATTAATATGAAGTCAAGCAATGTGAGAATAAAAACTATTAACACCTCTGTCATAAGAAATATACCAGAGAACATAAGTGTATGTGCTAAATAAGTAGGGTGCCTGACCACAGAAAAGGGACCTTCCCTTACGAATCTGCTTTTTATTATAGTGGATATCTCAGGTAGCCCCATAAGTCCCCATATACCAAGTAATAATCCGGTCCAGATATGGAGTAATGTACCAATAACCAGGAGTAATATTCCAATTATATTTAATACAACCGGGATATCAATCTTGAATTGAAGCAGAAAATACTTGTTCTGATAAATCAGATATACAAGAGGTAACCATGTAACAAGAGGCATGATGTAAGTGAAAAGACCGAGTCTTTTAAAAATCCTTGAAAGACCATGGACAGGGATCCAGAAAAGTTGAATAACAGGCCAGAGGATGATGGTTATAATAGCAAGGAGGTCAGTCAGGGTATATTCCTCATTAAAAAATGCAGGTTCATAGATAGGATTTTGTGAAGGAGAGCTATGTTATGGCTTTCCTCTACATTTGTTTTTAATATCCTGGTGTCTTCTTGGGCATTTCTTTTTTCATTGGCATTTCTTTCATCGGCATTTCCTTCTCCATCTTCATGCCCTTCAAAGACTTGATATAGGCAACCATGTCTTTCATCTGGTCTGATTTTGGATCAATAGCCTTGCCCATAATAGCATTCTCAATACAGAAATTTACAGTTTCCTCAAGGGTTTTAAACTTCTTTCCAGGTGGTGTTAATAATT
>JACRGW010000081.1 GCA_016212195.1 Nitrospirota bacterium | reverse complement strand
TCTTTCAGAAGATAACGGGCTATATCTGGTATTATAACTTGGTGAGAAAGAACGGCAACAGGGGAGATAAAAGTCCCTTGGATATCCTGAAGGAGAGCGGAGAAAAGATAAATCCATTAGCATTGATGCTGCCGGCATTGAACCTGGATGCCCTGCTCAATCAAAAACTCTCTTTAGGGGGTCACCATGTGCCTGAACTGTCCTTAAAAAGATAGAAAAGGTGTTGACAATTTATAGAGTTATTTGTATTTTAAGGATGTTTTAAATGCATATTTCTTGAATAAAATCATGAGAGGCAAGTGTGGAGCTTAGTGATAAAAGGAGATATCCCCGCAATGGCTTAACAGTTCCCATAGGATATACCGTGAGCAAAGTAGAGTTTCGTGAATTGATGAAGGTCCATAGAGAGGGTATGACTACCGATATAAGTGAGAAGGGACTGGGAATGATCACAAACTACCCTCTGGAGCCTGGTCAGGTATTGATGATCAGGGATGTCAAAAATACTCATAAGGGTCTTTTAAATAAGATATCCGTCGTAAGGTGGACTATGCCTATTCCAGATGCCTACAGAGTCGGCTTGGCGTTAGTATAGGAATTCAGCATTCTCTGGACAGTTGGAAATGCCGTGATATCGGTATGGGGGAGAAAGAGTGCTGATAGATATTCATCCATAAATGACCTTGAGACAGAAAGCTCGATATAGGTCATCTTCCTCGCAATCCCCTCTGCCTCCTTCCTCATATTTTTCGAAAGCAGGCATAGATAGGCACCTATAATAGAGGTATTTCCGAGAAAGATAAACCTTTCAGGTGGCATATCAGGAAGAAGCCCTATCGTAATGGCCTTCTCTACATCGAGGTAATTCCCGAACCCACCGGCGATATAGACCTTACCCACATCATTGAAGCCGAAACCCATCTCTTTAAGGAGTAAAGAAAATCCTGCATATATTGCCGCCTTTGCCCTGAGGATGTTATCGATATCCGCCTCTGTAAGGACTATATCCTTATTTATTCCGGTTTCCTCTTTCCAGGCGATCACAAACTCAGGGCCATCTTCTCCACTCCTTATCCTCGGTGACTCTATCTCATCCCTGATCTTTCCCCTCTGGTCTATAATTCCTGAAAGGAACATCTCGGCTATGGCATCTATCATTCCTGAACCGCAGATTCCGATAGGTTTATTTACCCCAATAACGTTCAAGTGGACATTATAATTCTCTCTATCTATACTGATCTCCTCTATAGCACCGTCGGTTGCCCTCATTCCATGTTTTATTCCGCTACCTTCAAAGCAGGGACCTGCAGAACAGGCTGCAGTCATGAGCCATTCCGAATTCCCGAGCACTATCTCGCCATTAGTCCCTACATCTATAAAGAGGGTGAGTCCCTCTTCCTTATTAATGCCTGATGCTAAGACCCCTGCTGTTATATCTCCACCAACATAGCTCGCCACACCCTGAATAGCATAAATAACTGCACTGGGGTTAACCTCAATACCTAACTCCCCTGCCATTACGAGAGGGAAAAGATTTGCTGTAGGTATATAAGGCGCTTCCCTTATCTATCTGGGATCGATACCGAAGAAGAGGTGGGTCATGGTCGTGTTTCCTGAGACGACAATAGAGTCAATAAGGACAGGATTTATGTTGCGTTTCTGAGTGAGGATATTCAGAAGTCCATTGATATCAGATATGACGAGGCTGTTTAACTCTCCCAAACCTCCTCTTTCAGTGGCATAGACTATCCTTGTTATAACATCATCACCGCATCTTGCCTGTGAGTTATAGGTAGAGGCAACATCTATGATCTTACCGTCTATAAGGTTCACAAGATATAGCACAATCGTTGTTGTCCCTATATCTATGGCAAGACCGTATCTAAGACCGGTAGTATCCCCTGCCTCAATCCCTATGACCTCTAATGTATTCCCTCTCTCAATGGTCGTAAGGGTAATCTTCCAGTTACCTTCTCTCAGGATGTGGTTAAGACCTCTTAGAAACTTGAGGGAACAGAATACCCTTTCAGGGGGAAATCCCAATGTACTCAACTCCCTCTTCACCCTGTCAGTATCACTTATATTATCTTCAAGGTCAGGTGGCGGAAAAGCTAAAGCGATTGTCCTTGTCCTCGGTTTTATCTCTTTATCAAGATTCTTAAGAAGTCTCTCGAGTTCCCTTGCCCTTGCGCCAGTTGCTATCTTCTGTCCCTTCCTCATTATGGATTCATGAGGTACTTCTAATGAGAGGTTGCTTAGGGCTGTGGTCTGACAGGCAAGGACATAACCTTTCGCTATCTCCTCCCTGCTTAGCTTTGTGGTTGAGTCAGTCCTGAATTCCCCTTCTTTTACTATAACCTTACATTTGCCGCATGTTCCCTCCCCGCCGCAGGAGGAATTCAGTTCTATACCTGCCTTCCTCGCAACATCGAAAAGGTTCTTATCTGAAGGTGCATCTATAGTTTTCCCGAAGGGCTCAAAGGAAACTCTGTATTTTTTCACCTACAAATAACCTTTCTGACAGGTGAGACGCCTGTCCTACTATGACTACAATATTCAAATCCACCAATTGGTAGGGCAGGCGTCCCGCCTGCCCTGATAATAGAAGGAGAATAAGTTAAAAATCTAACAAAGTCAAGGGTAGGCCTGAAAAACGGATAGCACATAGTTTCGGTTTTTTGATATACTTATCCATGCTCTGGGTTCTGTATTCCCTTCTCTCTGCTTTTTCCCTGTCCACTGCTGATACCCTGAGTAAGAAAGGCCTTGAGAGGGCCGATGAATATAGCATAGCCTGGATCAGACTGCTCTTTTCTTTACCTTATTTTCTCCTTGCCCTTTTATTCATAGAAATCCCGAAGATTGATAAGACCTTCTGGATAAGTATCATTATCCTTCTCCCTTTAGAGATAGCGGCAACGATTCTTTATATAAAGGCGATCAAGGTTTCGCCATTATCTTTAACAATACCTTTTCTATCCTTCACCCCGCTCTTCCTGATAATAACCTCTCTCATAATTCTTGGAGAGACGCCTTCAATTCCAGGGATCATCGGTATAATACTTATTGTGACCGGTGCCTATACACTTAATATCCATGAATTGAAAAAACCGCAGGGTCTACTTGAACCTTTGAGGGCTATTATGAAGGAGAGGGGTTCTGTCTATATGATCATTGTGGCATTTATTTATAGCGTCACAGCAAACTTCGGGAAGCTCGCAATAGTAAATTCAAGCCCTGTTTTCTTCGGTATTGTCTATTACCTTATCCTGACGGCTGCCTTCACACCTATAGCCCTCACTAAGTCCCAGGGAAGATTAAACATTAAAGGGAATATCTTTATTTATTTCTCGATAGGTCTTTTTATAGCCCTTATGGTTATCTTCCATGTGTTCGCGATAGTTCTTACAGATGTTGCCTATATGATAGCAATAAAAAGAACAAACCTGGTATTCAGTGTGATATACGGACACCTTATCTTCAGGGAAGGAAGAATCGGAGAGAGGCTCCTCAGTTCTGCAATAATGGTAGCAGGGGTTGCTATTATAAGTTTTCTCGGATGATTTTCTCCAGCCTCATCCTGGCTGCCTTAACCCCCTTCTTTTTGATAACATCTATCAAGTCAGAATTTGCAAGATGCTGAAAGATCTTTTTCCTTTTACGCTCTGCAGGTATATCTCTCAACAGTCTTTTTCTGACCCCCTCTACCATATTCAAGAACAGGGCATATTCCCTGTCGTATTTCTTCTCAAGTTCCTTTCTTATTTTCTTTGAAAGGGCAGGGCTGACTCCACTTGTAGATATGGCGATAAGAAGCCTTCCCCTGTTAATGAGAGAAGGAACAATAAAATTACTCACCTCCGTGTCGTCAACTGCATTAAATAAACAACAGGAGGATTCTACCTCCCGGGAAACTTTCCTGTTTATCCCTTTATTACCCACTGCAGAAATAACAAGAAAGGACCCTTCCAGATCACCTTTTTCGTAGACTTTCTTAAGGTAATGGATCTTGCCGTTTTTAGAAAGGTCATTCAGTCTTTCTGTCAGGGTAGGACTGATGACGGTTACATCTGCACCACATCTTAAAAGGGTAAGGACCTTTCTTTCTGATACCTCCCCTCCACCAACCACAGAAACCTTTTTACCCTCTAAGTCAATATATAAGGGGTAATACCGTTTACCTTTTTTCGTTGAGTCTGGAGAGGATCCTGTCTGCATCCCTTTTGTGTTTGTAATTCGGGAATTGGTTGGTGAGTATATTGAGGAATTCTTTCGCCTTTTCGATATTTCCTAATTCTACATAAGAAAGTCCGAGATTATAAAGGGCTTCAGGCACATAGGAAGATTGGGGGTATTTCTTTATGAGGTCTTCAAATCGGGATACAGCAGCATTGTAAGAACCCTTCTTGTAGTAAAAGTTGCCGACATAGAGTTCAAATCCGGCAGCCATATCTCTACATCTCCTTAGTTTCTCTTTAGCCTCTTCAACAAAGGTACTCCTTGGATAGTTCCTGAGGAAACTCTCTAATTCTCTTATAGCGCCTTTAATGTGTTCATGACCTCTATCTACCCCTTCTATCTGCTTGAAGTGGGACATCCCTATCTGATACTGGACATAACCTGCATACTTATTGTGGGGGTAAAGTGTTAAAAACTTCTTGTATTCATCTATGGCGTCATTAAATTTACCTTCATCGTAAAAGGAATCCGCTGTTCTTATCTGGGCTATAGGGCTTAAGCTTTTCTCCGCATCCCTCTCCATGACTCCCTTGAAGGACTCTCTGGCCTCTTCGTAACTACCCTTTTTTAGCTTTTCTTCTGCCTCCTTATAGAGGACCGCTGGATCCTTTGGCCCCTCCACCTTATCCGAGGTTGCACATCCGGAGATAATGAGGAAAAGGATTATAATCAAAGATAGTCTTTCCATATATACCTCCTGTTATTTTGAGTATATAAGTCTCCACCTTTGCCTGTCAAGGGGATTTTGGAATAACATATTAAAAAAGACTTGACAATGAAATATAAATATTGTATGGTATACCAACTTCGAAAGAACCTTCCTTAAGCATTACCATGCTTTTGGTTATATTGATAATCCTGTTGGAATCAAGATATAGTTCGAGATGTAATATTCGATAGGAGCCCACTAAGTATTTCTGGCATAGATAATCCTTCAGCCTATTTCCCGCAGGGAGAAGGCAGTATTATGAGTATAAAAAATCTCTATGAGGTGAAAAAAATGAATATTGCTGAATTAAAGGAAAAGACTATAAGTGAACTTACTCATGTTGCCAATGACCTCAATGTTGATGGGGCAATCTCCATGAGAAAACAGGAACTTATTTTTGCCATAATCCAGGCACAGACAGAAAAGAATGGATTGATCTTTGGGGAAGGGGTTTTGGAGATCCTTCCAGATGGTTTTGGATTCCTGAGATCTCCTGACTATAATTATCTGCCTGGTCCTGATGATATCTATGTATCTCCATCTCAGATAAGGAGGTTTAATCTGCGGACAGGGGATACCATATCAGGTCAGGTGAGGCCACCTAAGGAGACAGAAAGGTATTTCGCTCTCCTTAAAGTAGAGGCCATAAATTTTGAACCTCCCGATGAAATAAGGGAAAGGATCCTCTTCGATAACCTTACCCCCTATTACCCCACCCAGAAGATAAAACTCGAATATAACAATGACATGTCAATGAGGGTTATGGACATGGTCACCCCGATCGGTAAAGGCCAGAGAGGTCTTGTAGTAGCAGCTCCGAGAACGGGTAAAACAATGCTCCTTCAGTCAATCGCAAAGGCAATCAAAAAGAACCATCCTGAGATCCACCTTATTATCCTCCTTATAGATGAGAGGCCTGAGGAGGTTACGGACTGGCAGAGACAGGTTAAGACCGAGATCGTGAGCTCAACCTTTGATGAACCTGCACAGAGGCATTGTCAGGTAGCAGATATGGTGGCGGAGAGGGCAAAGAGGCTTGTCGAACATAAGAGGGATGTAGTGATACTCCTCGACAGTATCACAAGACTTGCCAGGGCCCATAATACAGTAGCCCCTCCGAGCGGAAAGGTCCTCTCAGGAGGACTCGATTCGAACGCACTTCAGAGGCCAAAGCGCTTCTTCGGTGCGGCGAGGAATATTGAGAATGGAGGGAGCCTTACTATTATAGCTACAGCACTTGTTGATACAGGAAGCAGGATGGATGATGTGATATTTGAGGAGTTCAAGGGTACAGGTAATATGGAACTCCACCTTGATAGGAAACTCGTTGATAAAAGGATATACCCCAGTATAGATATAAATTCCTCAGGGACGAGAAAAGAGGAACTTCTTGTGGATAAGGATGATCTTAATAAGATGTGGATATTGAGGAAGGTACTCAATACTTTGAGTACAGTTGAGAGTATGGAATTCCTCCTCGATAAGCTGAAGGGCACTAAGTCTAACAGGGAATTTCTCGACATGATGAATAAATAAACTGTTGCCTTGAGAAAATATCTCTGTTATAATGAACAAAAAAGGAGGGGTTTGGTTTGAAAGAGGGTATTCATCCAGAATATATAGAGGCAACGATTACATGTGCCTGTGGCAATAAAATAGAGACTCGATCTACAAAGAAGAAGATACATGTAGAGATATGCTCTAACTGTCATCCCTTCTATACAGGTAAGCAGAAGATAGTGGATACAGAAGGCAGGGTGGAGAGGTTTAAGAGAAAATACGGAAGATAAATAACTCATCAGATACGATAGAAAAGGAAACCCTGTCAGGTTTCCTTTTCTTTTTTTGTGATTCCATATCACATTTGTTACCCTGAATTTATTTCAGGGTCTAAACAGAGATGCTGAAACAAGTTCAGCATGACAATTTTAGAATGCCCATTGAAGGAGTAACATGTTTCAAAAGTTAGAAGAGATTGAGAAAAAATATGAGGAACTCACCAGTCTCCTCAGCGACCCTAAGGTTTTTACGACACCTCCTGAGTTTCAGAGGTATTCTAAAGAACAGGCAGAAATAGCCGAAGTAGTCAGGAGATATAAGGAGTTTAAGAGACTCCTCAAGGAGATTGAAGGGACAGAAGAGATTATAGCTGATCCGCAGGCTTCTGCAGAACATAAGAAACTTGCCGAGGGAGAGAAGGCGGATCTCATTAGAAGGAAGGAAGAGATCGAAAAGGATTTAAAGCTCCTGATAATACCGAAGGATCCCAGTGATGAAAAGGATATAATCCTTGAAATCAGGGCAGGGACAGGCGGGGAAGAGGCAGCCCTCTTTGCTTCTGATCTGTTCAAGATGTATACGAGGTATGCTGAGAAAAAGAGATGGAAGGTAGAGGTGATTGACTCGAACACAACAGGAATCGGAGGGTTCAAAGAGATCATCGCCTCCATACAGGGGAAAGGGGCTTACTCCAGACTCAAGTTCGAGAAGGGTGTTCACCGTGTCCAGAGGATACCTGTTACAGAGGCCGGAGGGAGGATTCATACATCAGCTGCTACTGTGGCTATTCTTCCAGAGGCAGAAGAGGTTGATATAAAAGTGGACGAAAAGGACCTGAGGGTTGATACCTTCTGTGCGTCAGGTCCTGGCGGACAGGGTGTTAATACAACTTACTCTGCTGTAAGAATCACCCATATCCCTACAGGACTTGTTGTCCAGTGTCAGGACGAAAGGTCACAGCTCAAAAATAAGGCTAAGGCAATGAGGGTCCTTAGATCAAGGCTTCTTGAAATGGAGAGTGAGAAAAAGGAGAAGGAGAGATCACTTGACAGGAAGTCACAGGTAGGTACAGGGGATAGGAGCGAAAGGATAAGGACATATAATTTCCCACAGAACCGTGTAACAGATCACAGAATAGGGCTGACCCTCCACAGGCTTGAGTCTGTACTGGAAGGTGACCTCGATGAGATAATAGATGTCCTTACAACGAATGCCAATACAGAGAGGTTAAAGAACCTTTGACAGGAATCGATATAAAAGAGTTCACAGTTCACAGTTCACAGTTCACGGTTCTTAGAATCCTAAAACAAGCTGAGGAAGAAATCAGAGTGTCTGGTGTTCCAAATCCGAGACTTGATGCAGAGGCACTTTTATCCAGGGCCCTGGATATCGATCGGGTCGGACTTTATACACAATACGAGAGAATTCTTTCAGAGGAGGAGGTCAATAATTTCTTCGGACTGGTCAAAAGGAGAAATAAGAGAGAACCTCTCCAGTATATTCTCGGAAATACAGAATTCTTCGGTCTTGGATTCATTGTGACACCTGATGTCCTGATACCGAGACCCGAGACAGAACTTTTAGTAGAAGAGGCTCTAAAACAGTTCACGGCTTACGGTTCACAGTTCACGGTTCTTGACCTCTGTACAGGCAGTGGATGTATAGCGGTGACCTTAGCAAAGAAACTTGAAGGTGTAAGGATTTATGGAGTGGATATATCTGCGAGGGCATTAAGGGTAGCAAAGGAGAATGCAAGGAGGCATAGAGTGGAGGGAAAGATAAACTTCATTCAGGGTGACCTCTTTGAACCGTTCACAGTTCACGGTTCACGGTTCACGGTTCACGGATGTCGGTTTAATCTCATAGTCTCCAATCCCCCCTATATCCCGAGCAGTGAGATCGATTTCCTACAGGAAGAGGTGAAGGACTATGAACCGAGAGAGGCCCTTGATGGCGGCAATAATGGTCTTTCTTTTTTAAAGAGAATTATTAAAGAGGCTCCTGATTATCTCAAAGCAGGTGGCAGTCTCCTATTAGAAATAGGTTATGGACAGAAAGAAAGGGTATATGAGATAGCTGAAGAAAGGGAGATATATCAGACACACAAAGTCATAAAGGATTTTGCTGGAATTGAGAGGGTAGTGAAATTAAACATTAGGTAATTCGTGTGGACGAAATCATAATAGAGGGTGGTGCTAGACTTAAAGGTGAAGTAAGGATAAGTGGCTCAAAGAATGCTGCCCTTCCTATACTTGCATCTACCATCCTTGCATCAGGAACAAGCACCATCTATAATGTCCCAGACTTAATAGATATTGAGACCATGGGAAAGCTCCTTAACCATTTAGGGGCAAAAGTCGATATCGAAACAGAGAGGGTAAATGTTGATACCACAAATATCAAAAACCCAGAGGCACCCTATGAGCTTGTGAAGACGATGAGGGCTTCGGTACTTGTTCTATGCCCTCTGGTTGCCAGAATGGGTGAGGCAAATGTATCACTTCCAGGGGGTTGTGCGATAGGTGCAAGACCTATAAATCTCCATCTTATGGGACTTGAAAAGATGGGGGCAAAGGTTGAGATAGAACATGGCTATGTAAAGGTTACGGCGAAGAGGCTTAAAGGTGCAAGGATCTATTTAGATATACCTACTGTAACAGGGACAGAAAATCTTATGATGGCTGCAACACTCGCTGATGGGACTACAATAATCGAGAATGCCGCCTGTGAGCCAGAGATCTCAGACCTTGCAGAGTCACTTAAAAAGATGGGGGCAAGGATTGAAGGTGCTGGGGAGAATATAATCACGATTGAAGGCGTTGATAACCTTAAACCGGTTAATTATTCTGTAATACCTGACAGGATCGAGGCCGGTACTTTTATGGTAGCAGGTGCTATAACGAAGGGGAGTATCAAACTCAAGGATTGCATACCGGAACACTTCGATGCTGTAATGGCAAAGATGAAGGAGACCGGTGTTGAGATCACGGAAGAAGACGGTGGATTAAGGGTTAAAGGAGTAAAGAGTCCTAAAGCTGTAGATCTCAAAACAATGCCCTACCCAGGTTTCCCCACAGATATGCAGGCACAGATGATGGCACTAATGACAATAGCAGAAGGTATGAGCGTTATAACAGAGACAATCTTTGAGAACCGTTTCATGCATGTTGCTGAGTTAAGAAGGATGGGGGCAGACATCAAGGTAGAAGGAAATACAGCAATAGTCCATGGGGTACCTTATTTGAGCGGCGCCCCTCTTATGGCTACAGACCTGAGGGCAAGCGCCTCTCTGATCATAGCAGGTCTGGCTGCTAAAGGTAAAACAACCCTTTCAAGGGCCTATCATATTGATAGAGGTTATGAAAAGATAGAAGAAAAACTGTCTGCCTTAGGGGCGAGGATAAAGAGGGAAAGGGAATAGATGCGACTTATTAAAACAGGTGGAAGAGATTCCAGAGTCTTTATTAATGAGATAATAAAGAGGGCTACAAGGGATACAGGAGAAATTGAGGAGAAGGTAAGAAGGATACTCTCAGATATTAAGAGAGAAGGCGATAGGGCCATCGTAAGATATACAGAATTATATGATGGCATTTCATTGAAACCCTCTGAAATCAAACTATCGAGAGATAAAATTAAGAAAGCCTGCAAATCACTCAATAAAAAGATACTTAAATCTCTCGAGATCTCGGCTGAAAGGATAAGAAGATTCCATGAGATGGAGAGACTTAACTCATGGTTTACTGTAGAAGATGGTTCTATCCTTGGACAGCTCAGGCGTCCTCTAAGGAGGGTTGGAGTGTATGTGCCTGGAGGAAAGGCCGCCTATCCGTCTTCTGTCATGATGAATGTCATTCCTGCAAAGGTAGCAGGTGTTGATGAGATAGCAATGTGTGTACCTACTCAGAGGGGAGAGATAAATCCCTATGTCCTGGCAGTTGCAGATATAGCAGGGGTGACAGAGATATACAGGATCGGTGGTGCCCAGGCGATCGGAGCTATGGCCTATGGGACAAGGACTATTCCGAAGGTGGATAAGATAATCTGTCCCGGGAATATCTATGTGGCTACTGCGAAGAGGCTTGTCTTTGGAATCGTGGATATAGATATGATTGCAGGACCAAGTGAGATATTGATTATAGCAGACGAAAAGGCAGATCCTGTATTTATTGCGGCAGACCTTCTCAGCCAGGCTGAACATGATGAGATGGCATCTTCGATACTGCTCACAGACTCAAAATCTCTGGCTATAAAGACGGAGAAGGAAGTCTCGAAACAATTAAAGAAGACGAAGAGAAAAACGATTGCCGAGAAATCATTAAAAAAATATGGGGCTATAATAGTAACGAAGAACATGATTGAGGCAATAGATATTGCAAATGAGATCGCTCCTGAACATCTTGAGATTATGGTTGAGAGACCCCTTGAGATTATAGGTAAGATAAAGAATGCCGGTGCGATCTTCCTCGGCCCCTGGACACCAGAGGCGGTAGGGGATTACTCTGCAGGGCCCAACCATGTCCTTCCTACAGGTGGAACAGCGAGGTTCTTCTCTCCTCTCGGTGTTGAGGACTTTATGAAAAGGACAAACCTCCTTTCATTCAGCAGGAAAGGGCTTGAGGGGATAGGAGATACGGTAATAAGGATAGCTGAAATCGAAGGGCTTAAGGCTCACGGAGAAAGTGTGAGGATAAGGTTGAAAAATAAGAAAGGATAAATTATGGGTAAAAATAAAATACTGAGACTTGGATTACCTAAAGGCAGCCTTCAGGAGGCAACATTGAAGATCTTCAAGAAGGCAGGGTTCAATGTTACGGTTGGTGCAAGGTCATATTACCCTTCTATAGATGACCCTAAAATAGAATGTATACTTATCCGTGCCCAGGAAATGGCAAGGTATGTATCGGATGGTGTCCTTGACGCAGGGATTACAGGAAAGGACTGGATACTTGAGCAGAACGCAGATATTGTAGAGGTTGCAGAACTCAACTATGCCAAGGAGGGGCTTAGACCGGTAAAATGGGTCATCGCTGTCCCTGTGGACTCTAAAATCAAGACCCTTAAGGGCCTAAACGGAAAGAGGATTGCGACAGAACTTGTTGAAGTAACTAAGAGGTATTTCAGGAAGAAGAAGATAAAGGCACAGGTCGAATTTTCCTGGGGTGCGACCGAGGTAAAACCACCTCAGCTCGCCGATGCCATCGTTGAACTTACCGAGACAGGAAGTTCACTTAAGGCGAATAACCTGAGGGTTATAGATGTAATGCTTGAGTCAACAACAAGGTTTATAGGGAATAAACAGGCATGGAAGGATAACTGGAAGAGGAAGAAGATGGAAAACCTTGTCTTACTTCTTCAGGGGGCATTGAGCGCAGAAGAAAAGGTGGGACTCAAGATGAATGTCCCTAAAAAGAACCTCAAAAAGGTTATCTCTATCCTTCCCGCAATGCATGCTCCTACCATATCTTCCCTTGCAAACGGTGAATGGTATGCCCTCGAAGTGATAATGGATGAAAAGAAGGTGCGCTCTTTCATCCCCTCTCTCAAGAGGGCAGGTGCATCCGGGATAGTCGAGTACCCCCTTAATAAGGTGATACCCTGAGAGATTCGATTTAATTTATCTATTTACTTGCTGTTTTGAGTTCTCGTTTAAAATCAGAAAGAAGTTTTTCTTCTTGCTTAATACGTTCTTCAACAACTTGCTTTAACCATGTCTGGTAACCGCGAGTTTTGTGAAGTTTGGCAAGATACTTAGCCTTTTCAATAATTGACGGTGAAAAACGGATTGAAGTAGGTTTAACTGCTATTGGCTTTTCCCACTTCGTCATATCGTCAGCCTCGGTAATTATTAACCTATCAATTTCTTCTTCTGTCAGTCTTTTTTTATGTTTCATATTTGCCACCCCGTAATTATTCTGACAATATTGCCAGATTTAAGTTGAAAGATTATTTTCAATTTCCTACCGCTGTCAGTACTACCAATTAACTGCCAACGATCCCTGAATCTTTTATTTCTCCTAATCTCGTAATTATTGAAGAAGGTTTCAACAGCTTCCTCAAAAGTAACATCATGTTCTCCGAGTTTCTCCTTTTCCCAGTCATACTCAAATTCAGATGGAATAAATTCATCCCATTTCATTCTTTAATTTACCATTGTAGATACAAAATTTCAAATATCTATTCTAATAGTAACAAAAAGCAGGCTATAATGTAACTACAAAATATAACCTTTTCTGTTCTCCCCTCTATTCTTCCCTACGGGTTGTAGATAAGTCGCAGACAATCTCTCTACTCTACGAGTAGCAGACGAGCCATAGGCAATCTCCCGCCCCCTGCCCGCAGATAATGTAGCCTGTCCCTTTTTCCTTCTCTTATGTTCACTTATTCCCCCTCCACAATTTCAACCCTCGCACTTTGCACCTGTCTGCCGACAGGCAGGTAAGTGCGGGGTCAATCTCCCACCTTCTGCCCCTTTCGGATAATGTGCCTGCCTAAACTTCTTCATCATCTCGTGAAATGTCAATTTTGGTGTCTGACCCATCAGGTTAAGGAAATACATAATTTAAGCCGTAATGATGCGCCAGTTCGTGGCAGAGAGGATAAGTACATAAGGCTGAAGGCTGGGTAATGGAGAGGCGCGACTCTTGCTTCTTTCTGGGCACTACCAGAAAATCCAAAGGCAGAGAGCAATTAAAGAGG